>JBBIVC010000197.1:0-4778 GCA_037439905.1 Thermoflexus sp. | reverse complement strand
AACGTTACGGTTTCAGGACTGGCAGCCGGTATGCGTCGGTCGCACAGTATCTGAGCCTGCTACGCCAGCCACGAAGCAGAAGGACGTTGGTGTGGTCGGGCGGCAGCCTCAACGGGATGGTCGCCGGTTCGAAGGAGGCGTTCAGTTGCTACCACGGTTTGTCGCGATTCTAGCGGCAGTCGCAATCTCGGCATGGGCGGTTCTACCCGCTGGCGCCGGATCCACCAATCTTCAGTCTGGGTCGTGTTTCTCCACCGGAGGCTCATCGATGGCGCAGCCCAACGGCCTGAGCTACACGAACGGTTGTTCCGATTACCAGCGGTACAACTATCCAGGATGGTTCGGCTCGTACGGCTACATTGACGGCACGCCGAGGTGGAGGCAGTACGACCAAGCTTACATCGGTCCATCGGGAACGACGGGACTAGTTACATCGCACAACCTGTGCACGGCGGCCTATGGCTCGTGCAACGGGTACGTGCAGACACAATCGTAACCAGCCGTGAGGCCGTTCCGTATGAGACTGCCACACATGGTCTGCATTGCGGCCGTTGGGATTCCGGCGATCTTCTCCACCATCTCCTGTGGAGGAGTCGAATCAGCAAACTCCACATCGCCTGCTAGCAATATGACTCAGTTGGCCGCATCTGGCCCAAGGGCGCGTATAGCCGAGTCAGAACTTTCGATTCTTCTTGACCGTACATCGGAGTTTCAGCGTGTCATCTTGGCAGACAGCCTGGTGACGCTCAGTGAGTATGAGCGAGCCTACCTCTCTTTCACTCAGTGCATCATCGAGGCAGGATATAAGTTTGACAAGGAACCGACGCTCACGGCTCTGATGGACTTCGATTACCGAATCCTTTACCCCATCGAAGACGTCGAGCGAGGCCGCTCCGTTCACGAAGCCTGCAGAGTCGAGTTCACTCAGGAGGTTGAGCTCGCCTGGTCCCACAAGGAATTCGCCGGCGAAGCCGACATCATCAACGAGGCCCAGAAGCGAATGGTGGCTTGCGCGCGAGAGGCAGGAATCGAGGTGAGCGAATACGGGGACTTCCGGGCACTGAGGCAAGAACGCTCCGAAGACTTCTACACATGCCTGTTCTTGGTTCAAGAACAGATGAATCTGCCGGGCTGGGGAGGGTAGGAGAATCGGCGCGGTGAAGCTTCAGCGACAACCGTACGAGGGCGGGTCCGTCAACACGACGAAGTCGTCTCCCGGATGAGTGTCCCCTTGAAGCTCCTCGCGATCCTCGCCGCCATCCTGCTCCTTCCACTCTTAGTGGCGGGAGTTCTGGCCTGGCGCGACGACCCCCTTAGCGCGACAGACCGAACCGCCGGCCCCCTCATTTCCTCGCCCACTCCACGCACCATCACGGATGAACGCCAGGTCCGCATCATGGCCACCGCCCTACCGGGCCCGGAAGTGGCCGCCGGGACCGCGCGCGGCACCATCACCGCGGTCAGGGTCGCCCCGGGCGATACCCTGGTGGATGGCGCCGTCCTCTTCCAGGTCGATGGCGTCGACCGTATCGGGTTCGCCTCATCCATACCGTTCTACCGCCCAATCTCTCCGGGGACCGAAGGGCCGGATGTCGCAGAGCTCCATCGGCTCCTCCTGCTGAAGGGCATCATCGATGACATGCCGGACAACCCCGCGACAGCGACCTTCGCCACGGGCCAGGCGATAGCCGATTTCGCCGAAAGCCTGGGCGCCGGCCGCACCACCACATTCGACCCCGGCTGGCTGGTCTTCCTGCCCGCGCCGGACCTCGTCGCCGCATCGGTGGGTCTGAAGGTCGGGCAGCAGGCCCCGGCCCAGGGCGCCGTCATTATCACCACCCCCGGCAGAGTCACTGCAGCGCGGCTGGTTTCGGGCAACCAGGAACCGCTGAACTTCGCCCCGGGCGCGGAGTACGTGGCCATCGTCGATGGCGAGGAGTTCGCCATCGACACAAGCACGCAGGCCATCGCTGAAGCCGATCTGCCTCGCCTGCGCAGCCCGAAGGAGACGGAACGCGACGGCATCCCGGCAGTCGCGCGGCGCAAGGCGCCGCTGCAGGCGCTCGCCGTGCCGTCCTCTGCAGTCATGACGAACGACCGCGGCACGCTCTGTCTCTGGCTCCCTGAGGACAAGGGGTATCGCGCCGTCACGGTGACGATCGCTGGCGCTCGCGGCGGCGTGACCAACGTGGCAACGGGACTCGAAGCATCGCAACAGGTCCTCGCGAACCCGGCGCAGGTACTGGACAACCCTCAATGCCCCTGACGCTGCGCGGCGTTTCGCATCGCTATGGACCAGCCATGCCGTGGGTGGTAAGAGGAATCGACCTTGAGATCGGTGATGGCGAGCTGGTCGCCCTCATGGGCCCGTCGGGTTCAGGCAAGACGACACTGCTGTCGATCCTCGGGCTGCTCACCCGCCCGGCGGAAGGGGCGGTCCTGCTCGACGGGGAGCCGGTACGCCAGAGAACGGCCGCCGAACACCGGACCACGGAGTTCGCCTGGGTCTTCCAGACCGCGAATGCGCTGCTCAGGCGGACCGCGCTGGAAAATGCCAGCCTCCAGCTGCTCGCCCGTGGGGCCGCCCGCCAGTCAGCGCGCGTGGTCGCGGCAGCCGAGCTCGAACGTGTTGGTGTTGGCCACCTGGCGCAACGGCCGGCCCGGCTCCTCTCCGGCGGCGAGCTCCAGCGCGTCTGCATCGCGCGCGCGCTGGCCGCCGCGCCCCGCTGGATTCTTGCCGACGAGCCCACGGGACAGCTCGATCATGCGACCACGCTCGAAGTGGCCGCGGCGCTGATCACCGGCCGCCCCATCGGCACCGGTGTCATCATCGCTACCCACGACCCCGAGGTCGCCGACCGTTGCAGCCGGGTCATCAGGCTGGTCGATGGAGCCGTTGTCGACGGGAGGAGGGAATGACCTGGCGGATCATGGCGCTGATCGAAGAGGGCTTCGCCAACCTGCGCGCCAGCGCCTTCCGCTTACTGCTCCTGGTGGTTGTCTCCGCGGCGGCCTTCGGCGGCCTGGCTTTCCTCGAACTCCGCCAGGGCATGGAACTGACAGGCTTCGTGCGCGATTATCGCGAGGGCGGCGCCTATGTGGCCATCGCCTCGGTGCCCGGCGGCGGGCTTTCCGGCGGTCGCTGTGAATCGCTCAACGGCGAACCCGGCATCGTGGCCGCGGGCGCGTGGCGCGGGACCGGCCAGGCCACCTTCCCGACGGCCCCCGGTGTGCTCTTTCAATCCGCCGATGTGACCCCGGGCATCCTCCGCGTCTGGGATACGCGCCAGGCGCTCGGCATCGGCGCTGGCCTGGTCATCGGCCCGGCGATGGCGGAGGAACTCGGGCTTCGCACCGGGTTGATCGCGTCACTCGTACCGGGCGAACCAGTTCGCGTGTCCGGCGTCGGGGATTTCACACGGCGAAATCCCCAGGCGGCACGCTGGGCGCTCAGCCCGGTTTCCCCGGAGGGCGAGTTCGACGAGTGCTGGGTCGAGTTCGAACGGGGCGCCTACGAAGCGGGCCGGGAAATGCTGGCTGCGCGTTTCGCCGAATCCTCCGCCGACCCGGCCGTCCGCCCCTACCGCCGCTCCGATGAGTTCACTCGCGACCCGGCCTCCGAGTGGGCTTCGCGCCCCCAGGGGTGGGGTTGGATAGCCGTCCCGGGCGGCCTCTTCGGGTTCGGCCTGGTGTCCGCCTGGTTCCGCCGCTCCGAAGCCGGGCTCTACCTCGCCATGGGCACGCGGCGCGGCCAGCTCGCCCTCATGGGGGCCGCCGAATCGTGGCCGCTCGTCGTATCCGCCTGGTCCCTCGGCTTTTCCTACGCCGTCGCATGCCAGTCCCTGGGCTCCACCGACCCGACCATGGACATCCTTCGCCACGCTGCCGTGACGAGCGGCTCGGCCGCGCTGCTTGCCCTGGCGCTGTTCCCATGGGCGGGCGCTCTGGTCGCACGCGGCAGCATCGCCAGCCTCCTGAAAGACCGGTAGGCCCGGCGCCGCTCTACGAGCCGCCCTTCTGGTACTCCCAGTGCTCATCGAGCGCGGCCAATGCTGCTGTCACTTCACGCGCCCGCGCCACAGCTTCGGGGTGCTCCTCTCCCTCGTGCGTCCTGCGTTCGCCGGCCCCGAGCGGCGTCTCACAGAACAGCACCGCACATGCCCTCCCGGCTCGAACTGCGACGGGTGAACGAGGTCGCGGAGGACCCCTTCAAGTTCAACGCGCCGCCGCTCGATGTCCGGGTGCGCCTCGCGGTCGTGCTGCCGCCGGGCAGCCCTCAACCCGCTCGGGCGCACCGCCGATTCGTCGCCGCAGAACGCGCATCGGAGCACGATTACCGGCACGTCGCCCCTCCCGCTTTGTACTTCGCCGTTCCCGAGCCCATCCCGGGGGCAAGCCAACCGCGTATCATTGCCCACGTGCCCCCAGAGGTGACCCGTGGACTGGAATGATACCCCCAAACAGGCCCGCTTCCGCGCCGAAGTCCGGGAACTCATCGAAACCCGCCTCCCCGAACGCTACCGCCTCGGTGGCGTCGGCGAGCGCGCCTGGGAGTTCGACCGCAAGTCGCCCGACCCGGCCGCCCGCAAGGCCGCGATGGACTGGCACGCCGCCCTCGCCGAGCGCGGCTGGGTGGCGCCCCACTGGCCGAAGGAGTACGGCGGCGCCGGCATGTCGGCCATGGAGCAGTTCATCCTCAACCAGGAGATGGCCCGCGCTGGCGCACCTGCCGTCGGTGGCTCTGGCCTCTCGATGCTTGGCCCCACCATCATCCTCCA
>JBBIVC010000196.1:0-4821 GCA_037439905.1 Thermoflexus sp. | reverse complement strand
CGGCCGGGTACGAAGGGATGGCATCCGCGCTCCGCTTCATCTTGCCCGGGGTGCTGCTCTACGGCCTCGCGCAGTCGTTCTCGGGTTTCTACACCTACCAGCGGGGCATGCCGTGGGTCTCCTCGGTGGTGGCGGGCAGCGGCCTGGTCATCGACCTCGCGCTGGCGTCGGTGCTCATCCCCGCCATGGGCGTGAACGGGGCAGCGCTGGCCAGCGCCATCGCCTACAGCCTCGCTATCCTGGGCGGGCTGTTGGTGTTCGCCCGGTCTGAGCGCCTGCGGCCCCGCGATATCTTCCAGTTCGGCGCGGCCGAGATCCACGACTACCGCACCCTGGCGCGCCGCCTCCGGGGAATCGTCGCAAAGGCCTGAACGGCGCGGTTACGTGGCTCGTCAGCGCCCCGCTCAGACCCCGGACGCGCGGGGCGAGTCGGCCGCCGGCTCGCTGTGAGCAGCCGGGCACAGCGCCGGGTCGGGGCGGGGCAGGGGGATTGGGAGCCCGGACTCGGGGTCGGTGAGGATCATCATCGGGACCCCGAACACACGCTCGAGGCCCACAGGCTCCAGCACCTGGCGAGGGGGCCCATCGAACTCGACCCGGCCCGAGCGCATGGCGATCACCCGGTCCGAAAAGCGCGCCGCGAGCACCAGGTCGTGGAGCACCGCAACCACCGTCATCCCCTCGTGGTTCAGCCGCCTCAGCAGGTGCATGACCTCCACCTGGTGCGAGATGTCGAGGAAGCTTGTGGGCTCGTCGAGCAGGAGCACGCGCGGCTGCTGCGCGAGCGCGAGCGCGATCCATGCGCGCTGCCGCTCGCCGCCCGAGAGACTCCCGAGCGGACGGGTGGCGAACTGGGCCGTATCGGCGGCCGCCATCGCCCACTCCACCGCCTCGATGTCGGCGGCCGTCACCCGCTGGAGGATGCCCTGGTGGGGGTACCGCCCGCGAAACACGAGCTCGCGCACGGTGAGGTCGGGACCGGCATCGGGAGACTGCGTGAGGATGGCCAGGTTTCGCGCCACCTGGCGAGCGCTCATCGCCCGGATGTCCGTCGCATCGAGCAGCACGCGGCCGCTCATCGGTTTCTGAAGTCGCGACATGCCGCGCAGCAGGGTGCTCTTGCCACTCCCGTTCGGGCCGACTATCGAAACCATTTCGCCCGGCTCGACAGCGAACGACACGCCATCGACCACAACGCGGCCGTTGTACCCGAGGCGGACGTCCTCGACGGTGAGTTTCATTCGCGGAACCTCACCAGGTAGAGCAGGAACGGCGCGCCGATACCGGCGGTGATGATGCCCATCGGCACCTCCGAGGGGCTGATGACCAGCCGCGCGGCAAGGTCGGCCCCCGAGACCAGGATCGCTCCATATAGCGCGGCGACCGGGATGAGGAGGCGGTTGTCGTGGCCGACGGAGTAGCGCGCCAGGTGCGGGCACACCAGCCCCACGAAGCTCACCAGCCCGGCCACCGAAACCGCCGCCGCGGTGAGGATCCCCACCACGCCCAGGATCAGCAGCCGCGTGCGGTCGGTGAGGACGCCGAGGCCTGCCGCCACGTCGTCGCCCAGGGCAAGCACATTCAGCCTCCCGGCCAGGAGAAACGCGCCGATGAGCCCGGGCGCGGCGTAGGGGAGCATCGCCCGGAAATCGCGCCACTCCGAGCCGTACATGCCCCCGGCCAGGAAGCCGAGGCTGGTCTGGAGAAAGGTCCGCGAACTCGACAGCAGGCCCACGATGGCCGCGCCAAAGAACGCCGAGAGAGCCACGCCAGCAAGCGCAAGCCGGACGGGGGACACCGCGCCCCGCCAGGCGATGACGTAGAGGATGCCAGCCCCGCCAAGCCCCCCCGCGGCGCATGCCATGGCGATGCCCCACTGCGGGACCTGGGGGTTGGCCACGATGACCGCCGCGCTCGCAAGCCCCGAAGCTGCTGTCACTCCGAGGATGGTGGGGTCGGCGAGCGGGTTGCGTGTGACGCCCTGGAGGAGCGCGCCGGCGGCCGCGAGTGACGCGCCAACAAGCATCGCATCGACCACCCGGGGGAACCGTATCTGCCAGACCACATTCCGGGCGAAGAGGTCGGATTCCGAGGTGAGCCCCGACCACGCCTGGCCAACCGAGAGGGTGATCGCCCCATACATCAGGCTGGCGAACGCGAGCCCGCAGAGGACGATCGCCCCAACAATGAACACCGTTGCCGGGCGATTGAACGAACGGAAAGCGGAGCGCCTTGCCAGCGCCCCGCCTTCGCGAGCTTTCGGAGCGGCCATCCCGGTCATGGTAACCGCTGTCCTTCTCCCCGGCTTTGCCGGGCTAGTTCGATGACCCCTTAACGGCGTTCGCCACCACCTTGAAGGCCTCGATGATGCGCGGCCCCGGGGCCTGGAGGAAGATCTGCACCTCCGCATCGACCACGTGGTTCTGCGTCACGGCCTTGAGGCCGCGGAACGGGGGAATCGTGGGGATGAGCGAGGCCAGCCGCGGCGCCGGCGGCGGCGCGGGGGTGATGGCGAAGATGAAGTCGGGGTTGAACTCCACCAGCTTCTCAGCGGCCAGCGTTGTGTAGCCGGGGAACGGGCCGGCATCGGGCTGCGCCGCCGCGGGGTTCGTGATCCCCAGCTGCTTCAGGATGTCCCCCGCGTAGCTCGCGTCCTTCGCCGCATAGAGCGTGTTGTCGCGGTCGGCGATGAGCGCGACGGCCGAGATCTGCTTGCCGGCGATAGCCGCCTTCGCCTCGTCGCGCGCCTTCGTGATATCGGCGATCACCTTGTCGGTTGCCGTCTTCGCGTCGAGGACCTTGCCCATGAGGGTCAGGCCATCGAGCACGTGCTGGTAGCTATCGGCGCCAGCGAAGATCACCGGGA
Source organism: Thermoflexus sp. (assembly GCA_037439905.1). Lineage (GTDB taxonomy): Bacteria > Chloroflexota > Dehalococcoidia > Tepidiformales > Tepidiformaceae > Amarobacter. The sequence goes on along the minus strand of JBBIVC010000196.1, from coordinate 1,955 downwards.
CGGGGAGCTGCTCGATTGGCTGGCGCAGGTTGGGCTGGGCATGGATCACCGAGTCGGCCACGATGAGGTCCGGCTTGAGCGCCAGGATCGCTTCGAAGTTCGGCTGGTAGGCGGTGCCGATGTCCTTTGCCGCCTTCGCCGCTTCCGGGTAGTCGACCGAGGACGTCCTGCCAGCCACCTTGCCGCCGGCCGCGTAGACCAGCTCGGTCGCGGTCGGGCTGAGGGCCACAATCGTCGTGGGCTTCGCCTTGATCTCTACCTGGCGGCCAAGCAGGTCGGTCACCTTCACCGGGTAGGCTGCGGCGGGAGCAGTCGTGGCGGGGGAGGCGGCCGATGTCGCCTGGGAGGCCGGGGCTGTTGCTTCAGCCGCCGGCGTGGGCTCCTCGTCGTCATCGCCGCCACAGGCCACGGCCGCGAGCATCGCCACGATGGCCATGGCCGGGAGCAGGAGCCGGGCCCGCCGGGTGATGAAATCTCTCATACTTAGCAAGATTCCCTTTCTTTCGCCGTTCGGCGAGGTTTAGGCTAGTATAGCGTCGCTCGCCGTCCAGTCACGCCGGCCCGTCGAACTCACCCCGGTACCACGGAGAAGCCCCTTGGGAGACGCCGTTTTCTATATCCCGATCGCCACCACCGTCCTCTCGGCCGCGTTTGCGACTGTCGTTCTCAGGCGGTGGCGCGAAAAAGGCGATGCCCCGCATCTGCTCTGGTGGGGAGCCGGGATCGTCCTCTTCGGGGTGGGCACCTTCATGGAAGGCTGGACCGCCGTGTTCGGCTGGAACGAGGGCATCTTCCGCTCCTGGTATATCTCAGGTGCGCTGCTCGGCGGCGCGCCGCTGGCCCAGGGCACCGTCTACCTCCTGCTCGGGCGGAAAACCGCAAATCGCCTCGCGGTGGCGCTGGTGCTCTATGTGGCGGTCGCGTCGGTTTTCGTGCTGCTCACGCCGGTCGATGCAGCGCTGGCTCACGACAAGAAGCTCTCAGGCGAGGTGATCGAATGGACCTGGGTGCGGGCGTTCAGCCCCCTCGTGAACACCTACGCGTTCATCTTCCTCGTGGGCGGAGCGGTGGCATCGGCGATCCATTACCGCCAGGGCGGCGACTCCACCCGCATGGCCGCCAACATCCTCATCGCGACCGGCGCCATCCTCCCCGGGATTGGCGGCAGCTTCACGCGCGCCGGCTTCACCGAGGTGCTCTACGTCACCGAATTCGTGGGCATCATCCTCATCTTCCTGGGCTACCGCTTCAGCACTCGTGGCCGGCCGGCCGTGGCCTCATCGGGAGAAGGGGCTGTCCCGCTGAGCGTCAACGTCTGAGATCACAGCGCGCTTGCGGGCCACATGGCACGATAGCAGGGACACCCCTCCTCCGAGGCGCCACGTGACCCATCCCCAACTGCCTGACCTCCCCGGTTCGCCAAGGGAACTCGAAGGCGTCGAAAAGGCGCTCCTGGCCCTCTCCTACGGTGTGCACGTCATCGGCTCACGCAGCAGCGATGGGACGCTGAACGCCATGCTCGCCGACTGGGTGATGCAGGTCTCGTTCACGCCCAGGCTGCTGGCGGTCTCCATCGAGAACGACGCCCGCACGTTGCGGTTCATCCGCGAGACCGGCGTGTTCACGGTGAACCTCCTGCACGAGAAGGACGGCCACGAGATCGCCCGCAAGGTGGTCATGCCCTCCGAGGCGAAAAAGGTGCGCGGGCGGTCGGAGGCGGCAGCAGCGCAGGTCATCGACAAACTGGCGGACATCCCCTACGCGCTGCACGACAACGGTTGCCCGGTCCTCGATGACGCCCTTGGCTGGATAGCCTGCGAAGTCGAGCAACTCGTGCCCACGGGCGACCATACCATCGTGGTCGGGCGCTGCATCGAAGGGGAACGGCTCCGCCCGGGAGACATGCTCATTGAGCGCGACCTTGGCTGGGAATACGGCGGCTGACGCGGGTCCAT
>JBBIVC010000195.1:0-4827 GCA_037439905.1 Thermoflexus sp. | reverse complement strand
AACCGGCCCCGGCCCCGGCCGCTGCCGTACCGGGCCTCCCGTGCGAAGCCGCCTGGTGGGGCCTACGACCCTCCCGCCGCAGCGGCCCCCGGGGCTGGCGCCTGCTCGCCCTCCACCGCGCGGGCGTGGCGCACCTCATACCGCCGCAGCTCCGGCAGCCTGGCCCACACCAGGGCCACCACCGCCAGGCACCCCATTCCACCGCTCACGACCGCAAACGTCGCGTTCGTCACCGCCGCCACCAGGCCCGATTCCACGGCCCCCAGCTGGTTCGAAGCGCCGATGAACAGCATGTTCACGCTGCTCACCCGCCCGCGCAGCTCGTCCGGCGTGCTCAGCTGCACCGCGGTCTGCCGCAGCACCACGCTCACCTGGTCCGCCATGCCGATGAACATGTACACGGCCACCGAAAGGTAGAAGTTGCGCGATAGCCCGAACACGATGGTCCCCAGCCCGAAGAGCGCTACCGTGATGAGCAGCGCCCTGCCTGCCCGCCGGATCGGCGGTAGCACCACCAGCGCAATCGCCATCAACAACGCCCCGGCCTCCAGCGAAGCCGAGAGCACCCCATACCCCTTCGGGCCCACCTCAAGGATGTCCTTCGCGTAGATCGGTAGCAGCGCCTGGGCGCCGCCGAAGATCACCGCGAACATGTCGAGCGTCATCGCCCCGAGCAGCACCTGCCGGTGCCTCACAAAGTTCACGCCTTCCCTGATCGCCCCCAGGCTGACTGCCCGGCGCGCACCGTCGACAGCGCGCGGCCGCAGGAGGCTCACCGCCACGACCGACGTGCCAATCAGCGCCATATGCGCCAGGTATGCCGCATCGACCCCCGCGAACCCGATGAGCAGGCCCCCCACCGCCGGCCCCGTGACGAATCCCAGCGACTGGATCGTTGAATTCACCACGATCGCGTTGGGGAAAGCCTCGCGCGAGACCACCTGCGCGACGAGCGCTTGCCGCGCCGGGTTCTCGAACGCGGCCGCCAGCGCAAGCAGCAGCACCAGCCCGTAGAACAGCGGCAGTTCGACGAAATCCTCCACCGTCGCGACGTAGAGGGTGGCTGAAGCCACGAGCGGCGCCAGTTGCGCCAGCTGCACAATCCGCTTCCGGTCGTGGCTATCTGCCACGGCGCCGCCCACCAGGCTCATGCCCAGCGAGGGAAAGAACCGCGCGAGCCCGAGCATGCCAAGCTGGAACGCCGACCCGGAAATCTCGTACACCTGCCACGCTATCGCCGCGTTCAGCAACGTCATCGCGATTGCCGAGGCGAGCCGCCCGCCGGCAAACAGCGCGTAGTTCGGCTGCCGCAGCGCGGCCAGCGGGTCATGCCGGGGTTGGTCGGGGTCGGACACGGGACCTGCGGCGAGCGTGAGGTCCACGGATCGTGCTGCCAACCCGCCTCGCCGGTCAAACTCCGTGGCGAGTGCGCCCGCCCCCCGGTAGGATCCCCTCCATGCCTGCCGAACCTGCCATTGCCCCGGCCGCACTGGATGACGTCGTCGTCGTCGAATTCGCCACCGGTGTCGCCGGGCCCTACTGCGGCAAGCTCCTTGCCGACCTCGGGGCCCAGGTGATCAAGGTCGAACCACCCGGCGGCGACCCCGCTCGCCGGGAGCCCCCACTCGTCAATGGCGAAAGCGCCTTCTTCAACTACCTCAACTCGAACAAGCTGGGCGTCCGGGCCGAACCCGGCGCCTCCGATGGCGACGCCCTCCTCCAACACGCCGACATCATCATCCACGCCTTCCGGGGCGCCGAAGCCAGCGAGTTCGAAGAACGCGCCACGTCACTGGCCCCCCACGCTGTCGTCATCTCCCTGGGCCCCTACGGCCGTTGGGGCGAAAAGGCTACCTGGCAGGCAACCCCCTTCACGGAATGGGCTACCAGCGGCTTCTTCTACTTCGCCGGCGACCCCGCCCGCGAGCCACTCTCCATTCCTGGATTCCAGGCCGAATTTCACGCCGGGCTCCACGCCGGCGTGGCCGCCCTTGCCGGGCTCTGGCATGCGCGCCGGACCGGCGAGGGGCAGCGCGTCGAGATCTCCCACCAGGAAGCCTGCCTCAACGACCACGCCTGGCTCACCACCATGTGGACCCATGCCGGGAACGTCCAGAAGCGCACCGGCAGCCTCTATGCCCGCTGCGCCGATGGCTGGGTCTACATGTTCAACCTCGCCGCCTACCCCGACCTCTTCGTCCTCATGGAGCGCTTCGACCTCCTGGAGGACGAGAGCCTGCTCCTGCCTCGAAACTGGGCAGCGCGCTTCATGGAGGTCTTCCAGGCCTTCGGCGACTGGTGCGCCACCCGCACCAAACAGGACATCTATCACGCCTGCCAGGAGCTCCGAATCGCCGTCTCGCCCGTGAACACCATGGCCGATGTCGCCGCCAGCGAACAGTTGGCCGCCCGTGACTGGTTCGGACGCGTCGAAGCGGGCGGGCAGACCTTCCTCGCGCCCGGCTTCCCCTACCGCCTTGCCCTCACCCCGTGCGCCACCCGGCGGCCCGCGCCCGCGCCCGGCCAGCACACCGCCCTCGTCCTCTCGCCGGGCTTCGCCTGGGCAAACGCCTCCGTCGTGCACCCGCAGCCTGCCCGGCGCCCCGGAGCGCCCACGGCCCAGGGACCGCTCGCCGGCCTCCGGCTTATCGAGCTCACGGCCAACTGGGCGGGCCCCATCGCTGGCCGCCACTTCGGCGACCTTGGCGCCGATGTCATCAAGGTCGAACTCCAGACCAAGCCCGCCACCCGTGCCCTCATCTATCCCGTCGATGATGTCTGGCCCGATTTCTTCCACCGGAGCGGCTACTTCAACAAGCTCAACCGGAACAAGCGCGGCATCGCCCTCGACCTTGCGAAGCCCCGCGGCCGCGAGGTCTTCCTCGAGCTGGTCCGCAACGCCGATGTCGTACTCGAAAACAACGCCGCCCGCGTCATGAGCAATCTCGGCCTCGACTACCCGGTCCTCGCCGCCGCCAACCCGCGGATCGTGATGTGCTCAATGTCCGGATACGGCTCCTCCGGCCCGGAGCGCAACTACTCCGCCTACGGCAGCAATATCGAGACCGCCAGCGGCCTCGCAAGCCTCCTTGGCTACGACGATACCCGGTTCTTCGGCACCGGCAGCTTCTACGCCGACCCGGTGACCGGGAACCATGGCGCGGTCGCCATGCTCGCCTCACTGCACTTCGTCCGCCGCACCGGCCAGGGCCAGTGGATAGACATGGCCCTTCTCGAAGCGGTCGAGCCGTTTCTTTCCCAGCACTTCCTCCAGTACACCGTGACCGGTGAGGTCCCGGTTCCCATGGGCGCGAAGTGGGGCCACGGCTGGCTCCTCCAGGACGTGTATCCGACCGCCGGGACCGATTGCTGGCTCGCCCTCACCTGCCGGGACCAGGCCGACCTCGACCGGCTCACCGCCGTCGTCGGCGCGCCCGGCGAAGACGCGCTCCGTGAGTGGCTCAAGACCCGCAACCACCTCGCCGCGGCCGATGAGCTGCAGGCCGCAGGCATCCCCGCAGCCCCCGTGATGATGAACTGGGAGCTCTTCACCGATAACCACCTCAACGACCGGGGGTACTTCGTCCCTGTCCGGCACCGCGTCGCCGGCACCCACCACTTCCCCGGGCACCCCTGGCGCTTCGAAAAGACCCCGGCTTCCGTGCGCATGGCCGCGCCCACCTTCGCCGAGCACAACACCGAGGTCTTCACCACGGTCGCCGGCCTCTCGCCCGCCGAAATCGCCGCCCTCTATGATGCCGGCGTCACCGGCGACCACCCGATCTATGCCGCGGGGCCGGCCCTGTGACCGAGGTCCTCGTCCTCATCCATCGTGGCCAGCCTGCGGGCGACCTGCCCCCGGGCGCGCTTGTCGTCCCCTTCGGCACCGTGGTCGATGCCGTCGTCGCCCTCAAGGCTGCGGCCGTCCCGGCCGTCATCTGCACCGGCGGCCTCGCCCCGGAGGACCTCCAGCCCCTGGCAGCCGCGGTCGCCGCCCACCCGGCGCCTTGCGTCGAAGTCCGGAGCGACACCTGGGACGGCGAGTCGCACTCGCCGGTCGCCGCTGCCTGCCGGGGCGTCATCTCCGGGTTCGGGACCGCGGGCATCCGTCGCGCTGTCGAACTGCTTGGCTCCCGCTAATCGACAAGCCCCCTCGCCCGGCACACAATCTTCCCCATGATCCCCCTGCCCGGCGACTTCGAACCGTGGCTGAGCCGACTCCCCGGGTTCGAAGACGCGCGCGTCGGTTCCATCACCCCCGTGGATGGGGGCGCCTCGAACATCACCTGCCGGGTCGAGATCCTCTCCAGCGGCGCCCGCCACATCTGTCTCCGTCTCCAGCGAGAGCGTGGCATCTTCGAACCCTACGACGTCATCCGCGAGGGACGGGTGCTCCAGGCGCTGGCGGCTACCGCCATCCCGGTACCCCGGCTCATCGCCTCGGAGCCCTCCAGCCACCCCCTCGGAGCCCCGTTCATCGTGATGGAGTGGGTCGATGCCCCGCACATGGGCGTGGCCCCCGATGCCAGCTTTTCCGCCTTCACCGCCATGGTGGCCCGTATCCACGCGCTCGACTGGCGCGCGGCTGGCCTCTCGTTTCTTGGCGTGCCCGCACGCCCGGCCGGCGCCATCCACGCGGAGATCGACGCCGTCGCTGCCCGAATGCCCGGTTTCGGCTGTGGCGGCCAGCCAACCCTGGTCGAGGCCCTGGAAACCCTCCGTGCCATGGTCCCGGACGATGGCCGCGTGGCGCTTTGCCAGGGCGATATCAACGTCTTCAACTACCTCTTCCGCCACGGCCAGGTGGTCTCCGTCGTCGACTGGGAA
>JBBIVC010000194.1:0-4834 GCA_037439905.1 Thermoflexus sp. | reverse complement strand
ATTATGGCAAGTGGCTGGATGGCTTTACGGCTGTAGAGGCGGTGGAGGCTACCTGGGAGTGGATGGCAGGGCTGGTAGGGTAGCGCAGGGCGAAGCGGGTGGCCTTTCTTCTGGGGAGATCTCGACGTAATCTGGGACTCTGCGGCTCGCAACGGGAGGGAATCAGGCTTACCGGCCCACCTCCCCGCCTTCAGTCCGCGAGAGAGGCCCACGGCCTCGCGCGGGTGGCCACGACCGAATGGCGTGGCAGGCACCGGACAGACCCTCACCGGGCAAGCGCCGGGGAATGCGTTGGAGACCGCTGGAAGGACCTTGTGGTATGGCGCGCTTGACTGGCGCACAGATGGTGCTGGAGAGCCTCCAGCGCGAAGGCGTGGACACGATCTTCGGGTATCCCGGGGGTGTGGTGCTCCCGCTCTACGACACCCTTCCCCAGTATCCGGGGATTCGCCACATCCTTGTCCGGCACGAGCAGGGGGCCGCGCACATGGCCGACGGCTATGCGCGTGCCAGCGGAAGGATGGGCGTGTGCCTGGGGACCAGCGGCCCCGGGGCGACGAACCTGGTGACCGGGATATGCACGGCATGGATGGATTCGACGCCGGTGCTGGCGCTGACGGGGAACGTCACGCGGTCGTTGCTGGGGAAGGACGGGTTCCAGGAAGCGGATATCACGGGGATCACCCATTCGATTACGAAACACAACTACCTGGTGATGCGGCCGGAGGAGATCGCGCTGACGATGCGCGAGGCGGCGCACATCTGCCGCACAGGCCGGCCGGGGCCAGTGCTGGTCGATATCCCGAAGGACGTGTTCCAGGAGTCGGCCGAGTTCGATTGGCCGGAACAGATCAACCTGCGGGGCTACAAGCCGACGACGGAGGGCCACGCCGGGATGATCCGGCGGGCGGCGGAGCTCATCGACCAGTCGCAACGTCCGATCATCATCGCCGGGCACGGCGTGATCTGGGGTGACGCGCATAACGAACTGGTAGAGCTGGCCGAGAAGGCGGATATCCCGGTGATCACGACGTTCCTGGGGATCGGGGCCTTCCCGGAGTCGCACCCGTTGAGCTACGGCTGGCTGGGGATGCACGGCATGTTCTACGCGAACATGGCGGCGGACCAGGCGGACCTGGTGATCGGGATTGGCATGCGGTTCGACGACCGGGCGATGGGCCGGTTCAAGGACTTCAACCCGGGCGTGAAGATCATCCACATCGATATCGACCCGGCGGAAATTGGCAAGAACTTCCCCACCGCGGTGCCGATCGTGGGGAACGCGAAGAACGTGCTGCCCCGGCTTTCGGAGCAGGTGAAGGAGGCCGAGCACCAGGAGTGGCGGGCCTGGATCGACCAGGTGCGGGAGGAGCACCCGAGCCTGCACATCCGGGAGAGCCGGCGGATGCTGCCGCAGTACGTTGTGAGGACGCTGTACGAGGAGACGAATGGCGACGCGACGATCGTGACGGGCGTGGGCCAGCACCAGATGTGGGCCGGGCAGCACTATTTCTACAAGCGGCCGCGTCAGCTGGTCACCTCGGGCGGGCTGGGGACGATGGGGTTCGAGCTGCCGGCGGCTATCGGCGCGCAGGTGGCGCTGCCGGAAGCGGAGACGTGGGCGATCTGTGGCGACGGCGGGTTCCAGATGACGTTGCAGGAGATGGCGGTGCTGGTGGATGAGAACCTGCCGGTGAAGATCGCCATCTTCAACAACGGCTACCTCGGGATGATCCGGCAGTGGCAGCATCTGTTCTACGACCGGAACCTGGTGGACGCGGCAATGACGCAGCCGGACTTCTGCAAGCTGGCCGATGCCTATGGCATCCGGGCCATCCGGGTGGAGACCAAAGCGGAAGTGGCGCCGGCCATTCGGGAGGCGCGTGCCTACCCGGGGCCGATCCTGCTGGACTTCCAGATCGATCAAGAGGAGAACGTTTGGCCGATGGTGCCCGCGGGCGCGGCGCTTTCGGAGACGATTGAGGACCCGGCCGAGGAGCTTGCCCGATGACCCCGTCAGTGAATGGTTCGCGAAAACGCCACGCGCAGCACACCGTGGTTGCCATCGTTGAGGACAAGCCGGGCGTGCTGATGCGCGTGGCGAGCCTGTTCCGGCGGCGCGGCTTCAACATCGAATCGCTGACGGTCGGGTACTCGGAATCGCCGGGCTTGAGCCGGATGACGATTGTGGTGGACGGCGCGAGCGCGCCCGTGGAGCAGGTGGAGAAGCAGCTCTACAAGCTGATCGACGTGGTGAAGGTGACGGACCTGAGCAACGAGGACATGGTGGCGCGCGAGCTGGCGATGCTGAAGGTGCGGTGCAACAACGTGAACCGGCACGAACTGCTGGACATCGCGAGCGTGTTCCGTGCGGATGTCGTCGATATCGCCACGAATTCGATCATCCTCCAGGTGGTGGGCGACGAGGACAAGATCGATGGCCTGGTGAAGATGTGCGAGCCGTACGGGATCCGGGAGCTTTCGCGGACCGGGCGGATTGCGATGGTGCGCGGGGCAAAGACAACCACGGTCCACGAACCGGAGCCGGAGAAGATCGCGAAGTTCCACGCGACGCAGGGCCGGCGGGTGGAGGGCGAGCTCCCGTTCAGCAGCGACTGAGGCGGCGCGCGTCTGCCACGGGGTTGCTTCGAGGCGGCTTCCCGGAGGCCAGGCTTCCCTCTCGGGCGTGACGACCGGCGGTCTCGAGTTCCGCTACCGCGGGGCAGAAGCCGGTTTCACCCAGCCGTCGTAGAGCTGGCCGCCGAGGCTGTTCGCGCCGACCCCTGTCACATCGAACGCGGCATCTTCTTTGCCGCCGGACAGAAGGACCAGTACTCCCTCCTCGGCCCCACGCACCAGTTCGACGATGACCGCGTTGCCATCCGCCGCGCGTCTCGCCCTGAGCACTGAGGCGCCGGGGTGGCGTTCGACCAGCGCGCCCACCGCGACCTGCTCAACCCCGACGGCGTTGACGATGGGCTGCGCCGTGATGGCGGATTGGGTCACCGGCTCAAGCCGAGGAAGGGCGGTCCCGTTGAGGCGGGTAGCCTTCGGGTCCCCCACCCCTGGAACCGAGAGGACGGGGGATCCATCGGACGTGTAGCCGGAAAAGAAGACCGCCGGGTCGGCAGCCGTCCCAAGAAGTTGCCGGAGAGACCACGCGGTGCCCTGCCCCGCTGCGACATCCACGACCCTGAGTTCACCGTTGACGATGGACGTGAACCGGCGGCCATCGGGCGACCAGCCAAAGCCGCCGGCCACGATGGCGACGCCCTGGGGGCCCACAGGGGCGACCTCTCCGGCACGCAACACATGGCCACCCGGCGCGACCACAGCGGTGACGCCACCGTCGACGCCCAATGAGCTGGAGTCGGGTGACCACGATAGGCGCGTGGGCACGTCCTGCCTGCGAAGAGCGACGCGCCTGACCTCGCCGGTGCCGGTGGGCGCAAGGAGGACATACGCGTCCTCGGCGGCGCCATTCAGGGGCGCCACCAGCGCCGCCACGGTGGTGCCGTCGGGCGAAATAGCGACAGCGGTGTAGTTCGCCACATCGCCAAGGATTCGCGGATCACCGTGAGGACGGAGCAAGACCAGCCGGGACTCCCCGGCCTTGCCCGTGGGCTCGGCTACAACGACGATCGCCTCGGGCATCTGCCCGGTGGCCTGGCCGCGCAGGGCGGAAGCGTGCCGGGCGCCGTCGTCCGAGAAGAGGGCGGCTCCACCGGCCCCAAGCGCCAGGGCGAGAATCGCCGCACAACCGAGCAATGCCAGGCGGCGCTTCTTTGCCAGGAATCTTCGTTTCATCTGCTCACCCCGGTATGCCGGCCTGTGCCCTGGGCTACCAGTTCGGCCACCTCGCGCAGGTAGCGCGGAAGGCCTGGTGCATCTCCCTTGTCCATGTGTCCGTCCTCCGTTGATGCGGGGAGAGCAAGAGAGGGGGAGCGTCTTGAACCCGCTTCAGCCCTCCCTCGACGGGGACACGGTAGCCAATCCTCCCGGGTATTTCAAGCAACAAGCTCGTATATCTGGCTGCAGGATGCAGTGCCGCGAGGGCGGCTGCGGTTACTCCCTGGCGGCCGCGCTATCGTGGCCGGGCCGGTACTTCGCTCGCTGGGCATCCTGTAGCGAACCGATGGTCTCGGCGCTGCGGTTGTAGATCTGCGGGACATCCCACCCATTGAGGCCGGCGTAGGTGTCGATCTGGCTGCGATGGTGGATGTCGTGCTCCATCATCATGAGGAGAACCCGCCAGCCGGCGAGCGTGCCTTCGGTGTCGATCATCTGGATTCGACGTTCGAGGTAGGAGGGTGGCGTGGGCGCGAGCAGCTCGCGCAACCGGTCGAAACTGGCCTGGAGTGCGGGAAGCCAGCGGTCGCGGGAGCTGACATCGGGCGGCGGCGGGCTGATCCAGCCGTTACCGAGGTAGGCGCTGGCGAAGTAGAGGCGGGAGCCGCACATGTGGCCGACCAGGGTGTTGATGCTCCAGGCTTTTTCGCCCTCGCCTGTGTGTGGCTTCCAGCCGTCGGCCTCGGCCGGGAGGGCGGCGATATCGCGCATGGCGCGGCGATTGACGCCTTCGAAGTAGCGCAGGAACGCGTCGATTGAGGTGAACATGCGAGGCCTCCGTTTGTGGAAGCCTAGCAAAGCTGGCGCCCGCGGGTGAGTTGTCGGCGGGAGCAACGGGCCATACGCTACGGCCACCTTCGGACCCCGGCGGACGCATGCTCAAGGTCGAACTTTCCTATCGCGGGCTGGTCGTCGTGGGGCTCGCTGTCCTGTCGTTGTGGGCGCTCATCCGGGTGTGGCCGGTGGTGCTGCTGGTGCTGACGGC
>JBBIVC010000193.1:0-4862 GCA_037439905.1 Thermoflexus sp. | reverse complement strand
AGCTTCGAGGCGCAAACAGGATTGCCGTTCCGGGTTATCGCTCCCGGGGTCGGCGTCGATGGCTTCCACCCCGAAATTCAGCTCTCACAGACCACGCCTTACCAGGGAGGGGCGATCCTGGTGACTGCCCGGCACGCGAGCTCCGGCAGCGCCAGGGTTTTCGGGCGCGAGTACCTCCTCGCCCCGGGTCCCGAGGGGCTCGCCGGGTTCGCCGGCTTCGGGACGGTCGATCCCCCGGGGCCGGCCACACTGGTGGTGATGGTGAACGATCAGCTCGGACAGCCCGTGATGGCTGCCTTCGACATCACCGTGCGGGCCACGCAGTGGACGTACGACGACATCATCATCCCTCCTCCACCACCGCCGGACCCGAACGCACCGGAGCCCACGAAGCCGCCGCTTGAGAACGAGCAGCCGCGGTTGGATGCGCTCTACGCGACCGTCACCCCCCGGCGTTGGGAGGGTCCCTGGATCATCCCGATCGACCTCGGGGGAGAGGTGTGGATCAGCGGGTACTTCGGCGAGCAACGCTCCTTCAACGGCGGCCCGCGGCAGGGCCATCACGGTGGGACGGATATCGCGGCGCCGGCCGGCACGCCCGTCCGGGCGACCAACCATGGCACCGTCGTGCTTGCGGAGGAAACGCTGGTCCGCGGGTTCCTGGTGGTGGTGGACCACGGCGCGGGCGTACTGTCGTCGTACGGGCACATGCAGGAGCTGAGGGTGGCTGTGGGGCAGGACGTGGCGCGCGGGGACGTTGTCGGGCTCGTCGGTTCGAGCGGGCTTTCCACTGGCCCCCACCTGCACTGGGAGCTGGCCACCGGGGGAGTGCTGGTGGACGGGTTGCGCTGGCTCGATGGGACGCAGGGTTTCTAGCCAGCAAAACGGCTAAAGGGCAAGTCCGCACCGGAAGGTGACAGGGGTGGCCCGCCTTGCGTTCCCCGAGCCCGGGGTGGCACGCTGTTGGCGGACGGTTTGGACGGGTTGGGACACCTCGGCCAAAGCAGAGCAAGGGTTCGGCGCACGCGCGCCGGAAAGGCACCGCGTTCCCGGCAATGAAGATTGCTCAGCGCCTCGCGCTCCTCACCGCGTTACTCACTCTCGTCCTCATCGGAGTCGGGGTTTATGTCCGCGCCACCGGCTCAGGCCTCGGCTGCCCCGACTGGCCTACATGCCACGGCCAGGTTGTTCCGCCCGGTCACCGGGAAGCAGTAATCGAGTTTTCGCACCGGTTCGTGGCGTCGATCGTCGGCGTACTGGTGATCGCAGTCGCGGTGCTGGCATGGAAGTACTACCGGCACGTGCCGTTCATCGTCTGGGTGGCGACGGCAACGGTGCCGCTCGTGGGCTTCCAGGGGCTCCTGGGCGCCATCACGGTTGTGCGCGAGCTCCCGCCGGAGATCGTTGCGACGCACCTCGTCATCGCCATGACCGTGCTTTCCTGTGAAATCGCGGTTGCGGTGGCGATGTACCTCGAAGACCCGGACCACGGAGACCAGCTGCAAAAGGTCGTCGAGGGCCCGCGCGATGTGGGACGGTGGGCGTTGCTCTCGATCTTCTGGCTGACGGTGACCTTCTGGATCGGCGGATACATGGCCGAAAGCGGTGCGGCAACGGCCTGCGAGGGCTGGCCGCTGTGCAACGGGTCGGTGCTTCCCGCTTCAGACGACCAGGAAATCACGCACATGGTGCACCGCTACCTGGCGGGAGGCTTCGTGTTCCTTGCCGTTCCGCTCGTGGCCGCGGCGTGGAAGCGGCGGGCCGAACTGGCCTGGGCGCGCCCGCTGGCGATCGCCTTTGGCGTGCTTTACGTGGCCCAGGTGCTGGCCGGTGCGCTGAACGTCTGGTACACATTCCCGGACGAGCTGACGGTATCGCACACGGTGCTGGCGGCTTCCATCTGGTTCACGCTCTCGGCGGCGGTAGCGCTCACCTACTATGTGCCGGCGGCAGAATCCCGAGCCCACAGGCTCACCAAGGCCGGTGCCCCCCTATGACCGCCAACGCCATGCCCATGGCACGTGTCAATCTCGGCGCGACGATCCGCGGGTACATCTCGCTGACCAAGCCGCGTGTGATCTCATTGCTCCTGGTGACCACCGTCCCGGCGATGATCGTGGCCGAGGGAGGCTGGCCCTCGGGCTGGCTCATCCTCTGGACCCTCATCGGCGGGTCGCTCTCGGCAGGCGGCGCGAACGCGATCAACTGCTGGTACGACCGCGATATCGATGCAATCATGCGGCGCACTCGCGGGCGGCCGATGGTGACCGGGGCCATCGAGCCCGCCCACGCCCTCGTCTTCGGCATCGGGCTCGGGGGGTTCGCGTTCCTGTTCTTGTGGGCGACGACCACGTTCGCGGCGGCCGCCCTCGCGCTGGCCGCGCTGCTCTTTTATGTGTTCGTCTACACGATGTGGCTGAAGCGGCGAACCCCTCAGAACATCGTGATCGGGGGGGCCGCCGGCGCGTTCCCGCCCATGGTCGGCTGGGCAGCCGTGACGGGGGACGTCTCGCTGGGCGCATGGGTGATGTTCGCGATCATCTTCTTCTGGACACCGCCGCACTTCTGGGCGCTCGCCCTCCGGCTCCAGGGTGACTACACCGAAGCGGGAGTGCCCATGCTCCCGGTCACCGACGGGCCGGCGTACACACGCATCCAGATCCTGCGGTACACCGTCATGCTGGTGCTGGTCACGTTGCTGCTGGGGCCGGTTGCCGGGTTGGGCGCCATCTATACCGGCTCGGCGGTTGTGCTAGGCGGCCTCTTCCTGTTCTACAGCTACCAGCTCTGGAGGAAGCCCAACGTGACTCCTCCGATCCGGCTCTACAAGTTCTCGCTGCTCTACCTGGCACTCCTCTTTCTCGCGATGGGCGTCGACGTCATCGTCCTCTCCTGAGCCCTCCCGGGGTATCGCTGCAGTGGACTGTCGTAAAGGCCACGACGGTCCCCGGGCGGCGCTGGCTGTTAGGCGTGAAACAGCGGATGATTGGGTTTCAACCAGACATTCCCCGTAAACCTGCCAGCGTCCGGGCAACCCGCCGCTGAGGGCCGCACGCGACCGGGCAGGGCTTCCGGGGGGCGTCTCACCACACGTATGCGGGACCGCTCCGCTGAAGCCGCGACCCGGGACCTGGCGTCCCGGCCGCGACCGGGACGGGCCGCGGGGGAGGACTGGGTATGGCCCGGACCGGTTGGCGGCGGCATGGACGCCGCATCCTGCTCCTTCTGCCCGTTGCGCTGCTCGCGCTGGCCTCGGCCAGCGTGGCATCGGCGCAGGTGGGCACACCAACGCCAATCACGGACGAAGGGAAGCGCATCGAGGACCTCTGGATCTTCACGCTATCGATTGCCGTGCTGGTGTTCCTGGCAGTGGAGGGCGCGCTGATCTATGCGGTGATCCGCTTCCGGAAGCGAAGCGACGAGCTCCCGGCGCAGACTCACGGCAGCACGGTGCTGGAGTTCGTCTGGACCGGGATCCCGGTCCTCATCGTCATCGCCCTGTTCAGCTACTCGTTCATCGTCCTGCGCGATGTCGAAAACAGCGCCGCCGCAGAGGACATGACCATCGAGGTCCAGGGCTTCCAGTTCCAGTGGCAGTTCACGTACCGGTTGAACGACCTGGGTGTGAAGAGCGACCCCAACGCCAGCAGGGAGATCAGCATCATCGGCACGGCTGCCGAGGAACCGACCCTGGTCATCCCGATCGATGAGCCGATCGAATTCAAGCTGCTTTCGAACGACGTGATCCATTCGTTCTACATCCGCGACTTCCTCTACAAGCTCGACGTGGTGCCGGGGCGGGATAACCGGTTCGTGATCACGGCCCGCGAGCCGGGTGAGTACTTCGGCCAGTGCGCGGAGCTCTGCGGGCTCAACCACGCGCTCATGCGCTTCAAGCTCCGTGTGGTGACGCGCGAAGAGTTCGACCGCTGGGTCGCGGAGCAGACCGGGAGTAGCAGCGCGGCCGTGCAGCAGGCGCAGTGATGACCGCATAGCGGAGAAAGGCCTGGCAGCCCGGCTGCAGGGCCCAGGGTGCGAACCGGAGGAGTGGGCGAAGCCCAGGAGGACGTATGACCAGCATCGCAGTTCCACAGACCAGGGAGTACGGACGACCGGCGATCCTCGACTGGTTGACGACCGTCGACCACAAGAAGCTCGGGATCATGTACCTGTACACCACGATGTTCTTCTTCGCGGTGGGGGGCATCCTGGCGCTGCTGGTGCGCACGCAGCTCGCCGTGGCGGATAACTCGTTCGTCGGGAACGACGCCTACAACCAGATCTTCACGATGCACGCCTCGGCGATGCTGTTCCTGTTCATCATCCCGGTATGGGCCGGGTTCGGGAACTACGTGGTCCCGCTCCAGATTGGCGCGGCGGACATGGCCTTCCCGCGTATCAACGCGCTCTCGTTCTGGCTTGTCCCGCCGGCAGGGCTGCTGATGTTCTCGGGCTTCCTGGTGGACGGCGGAGCGGCGCAGGCCGGCTGGACCGCCTATAGCCCCCTTGCACGCGGCCTCGGCACGGGCATGGACCTCTGGATCATCGCCGTCATCCTCCTCGGCATCTCCTCCACCATCGGCGCCGCGAACTTCATGGTCACGATGTTCCGGATGCGGGCGCCGGGCATGACGATGTTCCGGATGCCAATCTTCTGCTGGACCATGCTGGTGACGGCAGTCCTCCAGCTGCTGGCGACACCGGTGCTCGCCTCGGCGCTGGCGATGCTCTACATCGACCGCAACTTCGGCGGCGCGTTTTTCGACCCGAACGGGGGCGGAAACGCCATCCTCTGGCAGAACATCTTCTGGTTCTACTCGCACCCGGCCGTCTACATCATGATCCTGCCGGGCATGGGCATC
>JBBIVC010000192.1:0-4875 GCA_037439905.1 Thermoflexus sp. | reverse complement strand
GCATTGCGCCAGCGCGCCCCGCGCATCGCGCAACAGCGCCAGTTGAGCCGGGCCCTCCCGGGTCCCGGCTTCGGCGATGAGCCCGCAGGCCACGCCGGCGGCTTCGAACGCCCTGGCCTGCGCATCGGCCGCCGCCTTCAGGTTCGAACCGATCTTCAACCGGCCGATGGCGGCCGCGAGCCGGATCGCCGTGTTCCACGCCTCAATCGTCTGTTCTCCGTCCGCCATCAAGCAGCCTCCCCATAGCAACCATCCAGGAATGCGAGGAGCCGGTCGCGGGCGGCTGTGACCGCTGCGGCCAGCGCATCCTCATCGGTACAGGATTCGGTGATCGCCTGCATTTCAGCGCCGGCATGTGCGATGTCGGCCACCAGGTGCACCGAAAAGAATTCGAATTGCCGGGGCTCGAACCCGTAGTGTTCGGTGAGCCCCTTGATTACCTGCCACGACATCTGCGGGACCTGGCCCTCGAACGCGAACAGCGTCCCCAGCGCTTCCGCCAGCGGCGCCTCGCGAGCGGCCGCCTGGAAGTGCTCGATGAGCGCCTTCGTCTGTGGCCGAAGCGCCGCCATGCGGATGTCTTCGGGGCCCAGGCCCAGCGCCGCCCCGAATTCCAGCCAGAGCGCCGGGTGGTTCCGGTCGCCATGCTCCTCGTCCCACAGGTTGTCGAGCAGCAGCTGCCGGATGGCCGGCGACTCTGTCCGGCTGTGGATCGCGCTCAGGAAGCGCGGGAAGGCGACCTCGAACGGGTAGAACTGTTGCACGAACGCCTGTAGCTTCGCCTTCGGCAGCCGGCCCGAAGCCCACTCCACGTAGAACGGGTGCTTCAGGATCGACTTCTCGTCCAGGATCGCCCGCAGACGCCGTTCGAGGCCGGCCGCCCCACTGGTCGTGGTCATCACGTTTCAACTCCCCGGGGGAGGTGCTGTCCTCCCCCTCCGGTTGCACCGGTCTAGATCACCGGCAGGTGTGCCATCGCCTCCCGGACCTTCTCGGCCGGGTAGTGGTCGTCGATCAGCTTGCCCGCCAGGTAGTCATCGTACGCCTGCAGGTCGAGCAACCCGTGCCCGCTGAGGTTGAAGAGGATGACACGCGATTTGCCCTCTTCCTTTGCAGCGAGCGCCTCATCGATGGCGCCGCGGATCGCGTGCGAGCTCTCCGGCGCCGGGACGATGCCCTCGGTCTGCGCGAACAGGGTGGCCGCCTCGAAGCACGGGTTCTGCGGGTAGGCCCTCGCCTCGATGTAGCCTTCGTCGTAAAGCTGGCACAGCAGCGGCGCCATCGCGTGATACCGCAGCCCCCCAGCATGGATTCCTGGCGGCATGAACGTGTGCCCGAGGGTGTACATCTTCATCAGCGGGGTGAGCCCCGCCACGTCGCCGAAGTCGTAGCGGTACTCGCCCTTCGTCAGGCTCGGGCACGAAGCCGGCTCCACCGCGAGGAATCGGGTGTTCTTCTTGCCATCGAGCCGCTCCTTCAGGAACGGGAACAGCAGGCCGGCCGCGTTCGAACCGCCACCCGCGCAGCCGATGACCACGTCCGGGTATTCGCCCGCCATCTCCATCTGCTTCATGGCTTCCTGCCCGATGACCGTCTGGTGGAGCAGGACGTGGTTCAGCACGCTGCCGAGCGAGTAGCGCGTATCCTCCCGCATCGCCGCATCTTCCACGGCCTCGCTGATCGCGATACCGAGCGAGCCCTGGCTCTCCGGGTCCTCAGCGAGGATGCCGCGGCCGGCGTTCGTCTCATCGCTCGGGCTCGCCACCACCGTCCCGCCCCAGACCCGCATCAGCGAGCGGCGGTACGGCTTCTGGTTGTACGAGACCTTCACCATGTACACCTTGCACTCGAGCCCAAAGAGCTTGCAGGCAAACGCCAGCGACGACCCCCACTGGCCCGCCCCCGTCTCCGTGGCGATGCGCTTCACGCCCTCAAGCTTGTTGTAGTAGGCCTGGGCAACGGCCGTGTTCGGTTTGTGCGAGCCGCTGGGCGAGACGCCCTCGTACTTGTAGTAAATGTGCGCGGGGGTATCGAGCGCCTTTTCCAGGAACGTCGCCCGGATAAGCGGGGCGGGCCGCCAGATCTTGAGGATCTCGCGCACCTCCTCCGGGATCGGGATGTAGCGCTCGGTGCTGACTTCCTGCTTGATCAGCTCCATGGGAAAGAGCGGCGCCAGCGCTTCCGGGCCGATCGGCTCGTGCGTCGCGGGGTGCAGTGGGGGCGCGGGCGGGTTCTTCAGGTCCGCCGCGATGTTGTACCAGTGGGTCGGGAGCTCCGACTCGTCCAGGTAGAATTTCCGCGTTGCCATTGTTGTGCTGTCCCTCAACTCGTGGTTTCCACCCTTGCCGGGCCGGGATTGAAGCCTCCCCCATGCGGCTTCCTCCCCGTTGTGTCTCCGCGGTGGATGCGCCTTGCGGCTCAGAGAACACAAAACCCCTCGCCTTCAAAGGACGAGGGGTTCTCGCGGTGCCACCTTTGTTCCCGGGCGGATTGCGCCGCGCGGGCCCTTGTCAGCCGCCGCGGCACGCGCCGCGAGGGCCCTGGCTGCGATAACGGTGCCACTCCGCCGCAACCTACTCCCGTTGGGTTTCGGCTGCGGAGCTCCCGGGCCCATTCACCTGCCGCGCTGCCACCGGGCTCACACCTGTCCCCGGCTCTCTGGAGGCTCGCCTTACCGGCTACTCTTCCCGATCGACGCTACATCTTCGATTGAGCCACCAAGGTATGGCGGCCACGCCCGGCTGTCAATAACCCGTCACCCCGCGAGGAACTCCTCCAGCGCCTTCACTGCCACCGGCTCCGTCAGCACCGGAGCATGCCCCACTCCGGGCACTTCCACCAGCCTGGCGCCCGGCAGCGCCTCCACCATCTTGCGCGCGATCTCCGCGCTCAGCACGTCGCTCTTCGCCCCTCGCAGGATGAGCACCGGGCACCTCATTGCCCTGAACGCATCCCACGGCTGGACGGCGGGCGGCGCCGCGGGAGTGGTCCGGATCGCCGGGTCCATCTTCCATACGTACACACCGCTATCGCTCCGCCGCACGTTGTACCGCGCGAACTCCACCAGCTGGTCATCGGCCAGGTGCTCGACCATCGGCGCGTAGTGTTCGCGGTAGTACTTCACCACCGCCTTCATGTCGGCGAACATCTCGGGAGCGTTCCCAACGTAGGCGAGGATGCGTTGCAGCCCGGCCGGGTCGATCTCCGGGCCGACATCGTTCAGGACAGCGCGTTCGACGCGCTCCGGGAACTTCGGGGCATATTGCATGGCGATGAGCCCACCCATCGAGGTGCCCACGAGCGAGAACCGCTGCAGCCCGAGCGCCTCGCGCACCGCCTCGAGGTCCGCAACGTAGGTGTCGATGGTGTACTGCTCGGGCGGGCCCCACTCGCTCTCGCCCCGTCCCCGGACGTCCAGGCAGTACACGTGGTACCTGGCCGCCAGGATGTTCGCAATCCCGTCGAAGGTATGCGCCTGGCCTGCCAGGCCGTGAATCATCATCACCACGGGCGCACCGGGCGTCCCTCGCGCCAGCAGGTGGTGCCTGAGGCCGTTCGCCTCGACGAAGATGTCACGAATCGGGTACACGGTGGCCATCGGCTGCTCCCGGTCGGTAGTGCGCGGATTGTAGCCATCGCGGCCGTGGCTGCCACCCGCCGCCAGCACGAAGGACGATCAGAGCGGCTGGCGCCCGGCGAACCCGGCATGCAACTCGTGCCAGTGGCCGATCGCCGGTTCGCCGAGCAGGTAGCAGAGATAGACGACCCGCCCCTCGCGCTCGTGGAAGAAGTCCAGCAGGCCCCGCTCCGGGTCCTTGAGCTCGACCCCATGGCGGTCGAGCTCACCGGCTGCATCCTGCAGCTCCCGGTTCAGTTCGGCCACCCGGTTCGTCCCACCCGAATCCCACGGGTCGGCGAGGAGGTTGCCGTCGCCACTGGCGCCACGCACGTCTGCCGCCAGGCTGGCCTGCAGCGCGCGCAATTCGACATACGCCGCGCGGATGCGCTCCAGCAGCGGGATCAGTACCGGCAGCGTGGCGTTCGCCTCGTCCAGCGTGTAGAGCCGCATGGGTTTAGACGAACAGGTGCAGCGGTATCTGCGTAGGGTGCACCGTCGAGCCGCTTTCGAGGATTGCCCGGTCCATCAGCTCATCGTGCACACCGGGGCCGATGACCACGTTCCGGCCCACCCGCAACCCGGACGGTACGGTGACGCGCTTGCCCACAATCGTGATGCCCGCGTTCACGATGTCCGGCCGGTCGAAGTTCGGGATGTTGCCCGGCCCCTCGCCCACCACGCTCTCGCGGCCGACCGTCACCTCCTTGTCGAGGATAGCCCGATCGATAACCGCCCCCGAGCGGATCACACAGCGGTGCTGGATCACCGAATCGCGCACGACCGCCCCTTCCTCGATCACCACGCCGGGCGAGATGACCGAGCGGGATACCTCCCCGGCGACGTAGGCCGCCGGCGAAACCAGCGCCTCGCGCACCACTGCTCCCGCGCCGAATCGTGCCGGCGGCAGCAGCGCTCCGGACGTCCTCAGGCGCAGGTCCGGGTCCTCCAGGTTCAGCGGCGGGTTCGGGCTGAGCAGGTCCATGTGCGCCGACCAGTAGCTTTCGATGGTGCCGACATCGCGCCAGTAACCCTGGTACTGGTAACCAAACACCCGGTGCGAGCCATACATCCGCGGGATGATGTCGCGGCCAAAATCGTGCGCGCTCGCATCGCCCAGGTCCGCGTCCTCCTGGAGTTGTTCCACGAGCACGTCCTTGTTGAATACGTAGATACCCATCGAGGCCCACTGGCCGCGTGGCTGGGCCGGCTTCTCCTGGAAATCGGTCACCCGCCCGTTGCCATCCAGGTCCAGCACG
>JBBIVC010000191.1:1139-4889 GCA_037439905.1 Thermoflexus sp. | reverse complement strand
GGCGCCACGCTGGGCGCGCTGGCCATCGCGCCGGGGCTGGCCGGCGGGCTGGGCTCGCGGGATGCGGGTATCGGGCGGCGCGGATGCCTGGGGTTCTCGCTGCGCCTGCGGAAGGCGGGTGACGCGCACCCGGGCATCGCGGGCGCCGCGTCCGAAGAGGCCGCCGCGCTTGCCTTCATCGAGGACGATGAACTCGACCTCTTCCCTGGTGGCGCCGAGTTGGGCCAATGCCCGGTTAAGGGCGTCTTCGACGGTTTTGCCGCTTGCTTCGGCCTGGTCCATGTGTGGTCCTCAATTCTCGATCGGTGGTGACGGCGGCGGCGGCAGTGGGCGGTGCGGCCGCGGCAGGTGCGGGTGGCGTGCGCACCTTGAAGACGGGTTCGATGTTCAGCGCAGGGAACCCATAGGTCAGGATGTTGAAGGCGATGCCGACGATGGAATTGACCACCCAGTAGAGGCTCACGCCGCTGGGGAACTGCAGCGCGAAGAACGCGAACATCAACGGCAGCATCACGTTCATCATCTGTTGTTGCTGCCGCACGCGTTCGTCGGTGGTCACCGTCACCGTCGTCTTGGACTGCGCCCACGTCGTGACGCCCACGAGCACGACGAAGAGCAGGTTCGGCTCGCGCAGGTCCATCGTCAGGAAGTGCTCCTGGACCGGCACGGCATGCTGGAGGTACGACCAGTCGTACAGGTGGCTCGAGAGCTTCTCCAGCGCTTCCGGGGAATTGGGCAGGGCGATGCGGACAGCGCTGTACAGCGCGATCAGGATGGGAAACTGCAGCAGCATCGGGCCCAGGCAGCCCAGGGGGTTCACTCCGCTCTCCCGGTAGAGCTTCATCACCTCTTCCTGGCGGCGCTTGGGGTCGCTGTACTTCTTGTTGATCTCCTGGATCTTCGGCTGGATCCCCTGCATCGAACGGGTCGCATGCAGCTGCCGGAGCGTCAGCGGGAATGTGACCGCCCGGATCAGGATCGTGAACGCGATGATCGCCAGCCCGAAGCTATCGAACAGGACGTTGTTCAACAGGATGAGCAGGTTCACCATCGGGTCCATCAGGAGCAGGGTGAAGATATCGCCGATCACTTCTTCACCCCGTTGAGCGCGATCTCCACGACCGAGTAGTTCTGCGGGTTGGCCCGGAACAGCCGGCCCTTCGTCGTGAGGATGTAGGCGAACCCATCGGCCGCATGCACGTTCGAGCGGACGGTGCCCGCATCGAGGATCGGCACGCGGTTCAGCACCTGCCCGTTGGTCGCGTTGATAAAGGTCACCACCGGCTTCCGGTCGGCGATGATGAGGACATCGCCGACGAGGGCGGCCCCGGCCTTCACCCGTTCACCATCGACGCTGGCCGGTTCCCACGTGGGCCTCGCGCCCGATGTTATGTCGAGTCCGTACACATGGCCGCCGAAATCGCCGAAGTACACGGCCGAGCCGTCCGTCGCTGGCTGCGTCCACACCCAATCGCGCGCCCGGAAATCGGCAAGGACCGCGCCGCTCGACGTATCCAGGATGTAGATGTGGCGGTTGATGCTGGGCACGAAGAGGCGGCCTTCATCGAGTGGGTACAGGTCGGCGATGGCGCCAGTCGCCACAAACGGCGCCGGCCATTTCGGGGAACCATCGGCGAGTGAGAGCGCGTGGACCTCGCCGCCCATGGTCGCGACGAAGAGGGTATCGCCGGCAACCACGGGCGTGGCCCAGATCCCTCTCCCGAACTTCCGGGGTTCGGGCCACGCGGGTGTGCCGTCGCTGGCGTTCCAGGCGTAGAGGCGTCCCTCGGTGGTGCCGAAGTAGAGGACGCCGTTGGCGAGCGCGACTCCGCCGGCGATATTGCCGGTGATCTTGCTGGCGTTGGTGCCGTTCGCCGGCCAGATGGGGCGGCCATCCTGTTTGTTGAGCGCGAACACGCCTGCGGAGAAGGTGGCGATGTAGACGCGGTCGCCATCGATGACGGGGTCCCCGTAGATGGCCTCGGGTTTGATCTTGTCGTCGGCGTCGATGTCCTTATCGGGGAAGGTCCAGCGGGCGGTGGCGGTGTTGCCATCCTGGAGGGTTACGGCGGAGATGTGGCCCTTGGAAGAGGAGACGTAGACGTCCTGGCCGTCGATCACGGGCGCTGCCCAGCCATCGGGGTTGGTGACGCTCACGCAGGCGGCGAAGAGTGGCAGAAAGAGGAGGACGGCCCCGATGAGCAGGGCACGGCGTCGATTCACCGCGCAATCGTACCAGTGCCCCGGCTTACGGGGAGGAGCCCTGCCGCGTTCCACGTGAAACGCCGCCCACGGAGAACATATGTTCGGCGGCTCGATGCCGTTTCACGTGAAACATCGATTCGAACGAGCACCCGCCCTGCACCCCGCCTGGGCGGGTTTCACGTGAAACACCGGGCTCCCGGACCCGGGCAACCTCCGGGGCTCGCGCGGCGCGCATGCCCAACTCGAGGCCGCAGCCCACGGTCCTACCTCGCGCACGCGTGGATGAACTCGGCGACGGTTTCACGTGAAACAACCGGCAGGCAGGGCTCTCGCCCGCCCGACTTCCGGGGGGAGTCATCGGCCCCGCTCGCACGTTTCACGTGAAACGCCAGGGTCGCGACTACGGCCGCCTGCCGCGGGGGCTCCCCAACGCCAAGACCCCCAACCTGGTCGGCCGACGGCAATGCGCGGGCACCGGGGGCCGATGCGGCGCCCGCGATGACTGGGGCCACGGCCCGCCCACGGGGAAAAGACCGCAGCCCAATGCCCCCACGCCCTCAGCCCGGCACTCCCCTTCAGGACACTGTCGCGAGATTCGGTCCGCCGTCCGGCTGCCCGCGGCAATCCCCGGTCACAAACGTTGGCGCTCACACACCCCGGGAATCAACGATCCGGGATCAGTCGGGCACCGGGTCGTACCCCCGGCCGCCACCAGGCCGGCAGCGCGCCAGGCGCCGCACCGCCAGCCACCCGCCACGCAGGATCCCGTGGCGCTCCAGCGCCTCCCGTGCATACCACGAACACGACGGCTCGAACCGGCACGACGGCGGAAGCGCACGCGACAGCGTGTGCTGGTACGCGATGATCAGCCAGATCGCCGGCCTCGCAAGCACCCGGCCCAGCACGCTCATGCCCCCTCCAATAACCCCGCGCGCCGCAACACGCCCACGAGCGCCGCCCTCAGCCCCGCCGCGTCGGACTCCGCGCAACCCGCGCGAGCGGTGACCACCACGTCGTACCCGGGCCGCACCGGCAGCGCACGCGCCAGCTCCCGAAGGCGCCGCCTCAACCGGTTCCGGGCCGCTGCCCGCTTCACCAGCCGCTTCCCCACCGCGAAGCCCCACCTGGTCGTCTCAAGCCCGTTCGGCAACGCGCGCACAACAAGAAGGGGACCGGAATACACGGTCCCCTTCGCGTACGCGGCGTCGAACTCGCGGCCCTTGCGAAGACGCTGGGCTCGCTTCATATCCGCGGCCTGGTTACACCACCGTCAGGCGCTTCCGCCCGCGGGCCCGCCGCGCCTTGAGCACCGCCCGCCCGGCGCGCGTCGACATGCGCTTGAGAAAGCCGTGCACCCGCTTCCGCGGGATCGTGTGCGGCTGATAGGTACGCTTCGTTGCCATACAACATGCTCCAACTGCGATATGAAGGGCGAACCATCAGCATAACCCGGCGCAATCCACCGGTCGAATCCCCGCCCTACTCCCCCCAGGCCAGCACGTAGTGGGCGTAGGCCTCCACGATATACGTGACATAACGCTGAGT
>JBBIVC010000191.1:0-1129 GCA_037439905.1 Thermoflexus sp. | reverse complement strand
CACCAGGTCCGCCGCCGTCTCCCGTTCGCCCTCCGCCCAGCGCAGCGCATTCCCGGGTCCCGCGTTGTACGCGGTCAGCGCAAGCAGCGGATCGCCAAAACGCTGCACCTGACCCCCGAGGTAGTACGCCCCGAACTTCAGCGCGATCGCCGGCCGGAGGAGATCCGCCGCCGAAAACGGCCGCACGCCCAGTGCCGTCGCGATCCCCTCGCCCGTCGGCGGAATCACCTGCGTCAGGCCCAGCGCCCCTGCAGGGGAGCGTGCCGCCGGGTCCCAGAAGCTCTCCTGGCGCACGAGGGCCGCGAGGAAGAGCGGATCAACCTGCGCCGCCCGCGCCTCGGTCTCCAGGATCCCCGCGTAATCGATTGGATACGACACCCGCAGGAGGTCGCGCGGCGGTTCGTGCGAAGCAACGCCCACCGACTGGCGCAGCGCGACCGCCAGCTGCGCCGCCGCGCCGGTCAGCCCGCAACCCGCGGCCTCCCGCGCCAGCTCCAGCAGGCGCCACGGCCCTGCCCCTTCAGCAGCCGCAAGAACCTCCGCACGCGCCACCTCCAGCAAACCCGCCCTGGTCAATTCGCACGCCGGCGTCGCCTCCGACCGCGGCCAGTCGCCCCCGGCGAACCCCCGCAGCCAGGCCGCGATCGCGTCCCAATCGACGGTGCGCGAGAGATCGCGCTCCCGGAACGCCACATCCACCGGCTCCCGCACGTCGAGCCGGATCGCCGCCTCGATGCCGTGGAAATCGTACGGCCCTGCATCCACCGCCCGCTGATAGGCCGCCCTCGCGCCCTCCTGATCCCCCTGGAGTTCCAACGCGCGCCCACGCCAATACTCCAGGCGGGCGCTGGCCAGGGCTGCCGTCCCCTCCCAGGCCGCCAGGGCCGCGCCCGCCTCCCCCGCGCGCAGCAGCACAAACCCTGCCCTGAACGCAGCTTCCTCTGAAAACTCACCGGCCGGCCCGGCTGTCGCTAACTCTACATAACGCCTGGAGGCGGACCGAGCCTCCCCGAGGTCTTCGGTCACGCGGGCAGCCCAGTAACGCGCCCGGTGCACGAATGGCGAGACGGCCCCCGTTGCGGCGGCAACGTCGTAGTAGCGGACCGCGTTCTCGCCATCGCCGCTATCC
>JBBIVC010000190.1:0-4895 GCA_037439905.1 Thermoflexus sp. | reverse complement strand
GGAGCAGTTGCCTGGAGCGAACTGGACAGCCGCCAGCCGGCAAGCAGCGCGAATACCAGCAGGGCGAACCCCGCGCGCCATCGGATGCGTGAATTCCGTAGCGCCAGCGCAGGCAGGGCGGCGGCGATCCACGCCGCCCCGGTCCACCACGGGGCCGCCCAGGCTGCCACTGGCAGCAACCCGGCCAGCCATGCCAGCCCCAGCGCGATGAGCAGCACAGCGGCCGGACGGTAGCAGACGTGCCCGGCGCCGCGCTACCCGGTGAACGTATTCGGCCCGGTCTTGAGGACCGGGCCGAACAACGATCGCGAGGATCAGGATCAGGCTTTGATTTTCGGGAGGATGCTCTGGATGTCGATGAACCGGTCGCCAGCGTTTCGCAGCTGCGAAGCAGTACTCGTGCCAACCCCCACGACCTCGACCCGCACGCCCTTCATCTGGACGACCTCGACCAGCCGCTGGAAGTCGCCGTCGCCCGAGACCAGGCACACGACGTCGAGCCGGTCGAGCATCTCCATGATGTCGAGCGCCATTTCGATATCGACGTTGGCCTTGATGCTCCCGTCGGCGAAGCGCTTCAGGGGCTTGGTGACCACCCGGAAGCCCTTGTCGAGGAATGGTTCAGCGAACCGCTGCGTTTCGAGGCTGACGCCGGGGTCATCATGGACCGGCGAGTAGGCGATGGCGCGGATGAGCTGCCGCCCTTCGGTGAGGAAATCCAGCAGCTTCTTCCAGTCGATGCGGGAGCGCAGGCGGTCGCATGCCAGCTCGATGTTGGCGGCGTCGACAAACACGCCGACACGCGCCGGGGCGGCGCCTGCGGAGATGCCCCCGGCGGGGATCCGCCGGGCGAGCTCTTCCTGGATGCGTACGAGGTGCTCGAGATGCTTGCCCTGGCTCTCGATTGCGCGGGCAAGCGCCTTCAGGTCGCCATCCGCCGTTGTGGCTGCGATCGGCGCCGGCTCGGCTTTCGGCTTTCGGGTCCGCGCAGTGCGCGCGGGTTGTTCTTCTGGCGCCGGTTCAGCCTGGGCCCCGGGCTCTCCCTCGGCGGTGGATGTTGCCGCCCGGCGCACCACCCTGCGGGCGACAGGCTTTTCGGCCACTGCCGGGGGCGGCGCTTCGGTGGGCGCTTCTTCCTGGGCTTCGCCGGTAACCGGTGTGCCCTCGGCGGGCTTGCGGCGGCCTCGGCCCCCCCGGCTGCCGCGGCGGGTGCGCTTTTTCGGGTCCTCCAGCGCCTCTGGCGATGGCTCCGGGAGGATCGGTTCTGGTTCGGGGGCGGGAGGAGTTATGGCTTTCTCGCGCCGTGGAAAGATATTGAGGACCATTCGTTGTTGGGGTTACCCACCCATCCTTTGCAAGACACTAATGCGAGCGGCAACGTTCTTCGCGATGCGCTCAATCGCTTTTGCCGATTCGGAGTCCGGCGCACTGTACACCACCGGAACACCACGATCGGCACCCTCGCGAACAGCGGGTTCAATGGGGATCGCGCCCAGGAAGTCGATCCCGAGTTCGTCGGCGGCCTTCTCGGCACCGCCGTGGCCAAAGATGTCGTAGCGCTTGCCCGTGTCCGGCGCCACGAAGTAACTGAAGTTTTCCACCATTCCAAACACCGGCACGTCGAGTTTTTCGAACATCGCGACGGCCTTCATCGCATCCTCGACCGAGACATCCTGGGGACTCGAGACGATGACCACGCCGGTGATGGGCGCATCCTGGGCCATGCTCATCGAGGCGTCGCTCGTCCCGGGCGGGAGATCGATCAGGAGGTAGTCGAGCTCGCCCCAAGGCACGTCATGCAACAACTGGCGTACCGCGCTCCCGATCATCGGGCCCCGCCATACCACCGGCGTCCCCTTCGGCAGGAGAAACCCGAGCGAGACCACCTTCACGCCGTGCCGTTCCACCGGTCGGAGGCCATCGCTGGCGCCAGCCTGGAGCCCCGCCGGCAGTCCGAACATCGTCGGCAGGTTCGGACCGGTGATGTCGGCATCGATAAGGCCGACGCTGGCGCCGGACTTCGCCAGCGCAACGGCAATGTTCGATGCCAGGGTCGACTTGCCGACTCCGCCCTTGTTGCTGGCGATGGCGATGATGTTGCGCACGCCCGGGATCGGCTTCTGCCCCTCGCGAGGGTTGGTAGCCCGGACGTTCGCGCCCCATTCCAGCGTGACGCCCGACACGCCCGGCACACTGGCCAGTGCGGACCGCACGTCTGTCTCGATCGTTTCCTTGAGCGGGCAGGCTGGCGTGGTGAGCTCGATGGTGAGGCGCACTTCACCGCCTTCCACCACGAGGTCCTTGACCATCCCAAGCCTGACAATGCTGGCGTGAAGCTCGGGGTCCTGGACCTGATCAAGGGCAGCGAGGACGTCGTCGCGGGTGGAGGGAGGAGCGGAGGTCATGGCCTTCCTTGCCGGCCCGGTGCGAATTCTGAGATTTCCGTCTGCGCGATCCGGGGCTGGTTCAGCAGCGGCTTCGGATACGCGAATCAAGCGTTGCACGGGCAACGGAACCGGCCGGTACCACGATCGTAGCCCTTGCACGGGCAGCCGGGCAAACCGTTTACCCACCGTTTCGGCCCTTGCCGTTAGGTTGGATGCAGTCCCCGGGCGGATCGGTGGTACACTGATCCTACCGTCCGGTAAGCATGAACAGGGAGATTTCATGACAGATCAAGCTGCTCTGGAGACCGCGGCCGCGTCTGCGCTCTGCCGTCATCACTGGGTCATCGAGACCCCCAACGGCGCGCTGAGCCACGGCCGTTGCAAGCGCTGCGGCGTTGCTCGTGAATTCCGCAACTCCTCCGAAGAGGCCCTCTGGGATAACGACAGCTTCAGCCTCAACGGCTCGCGGTCCCGCGGGCGCCGGGGCGTTTCGCAGTCCTGACTTCGTCGCAAGCCCTCCGGCCGGCCGGCTCAATTGCCGGCCGGTTTTGGTTTCGCCCGGCTTGGCGGCGAGCGATACACTGGCCGCGATGGCCCCGAACCTCTCCGTCGACCTTGCGCCCGGCCACAAGACCGGGCTCGTGCTCCAGAACCCGGTCATGCCTGCAAGCGGCACCTTCAGTTGGGGCCTCGAATTCGCGAAACACTTCGACATCAACCGCCTGGGCGCCGTCGTCTCGAAGGGCGTGACGATGGCGCCCCGCGGCGGCAATCCCCAGCCGCGCGTGGCCGAGACTCCGGCCGGGATGCTCAATAGCATCGGCCTTCAGAACATCGGCATTCGCGAATGCATAGAAGAGATGGCCCCGGTCTGGGCGCGTTGGCGTGTCCCGGTGATCGTCAACATCGCTGGCGACTCCATCGATGAGTTCGGCGAGATGGCGCGCATGCTCGACGGCGTCCCGGGCATCGCCGGCCTCGAACTCAACATCAGCTGCCCGAACGTCGATATCGGCGGCATCGAAATCGGCCAGGATGTTGAGGCCTCGGCCAGGGCTACACGGGCTGCCGTCCGGAACACGGATCTCCCCGTCATCGTGAAGCTCACGCCAAATGTCACCGACCCCGTTGCCCTGGCACGAGCCTGCGAGGCTGCGGGCGCCGCGGCAATCTGCGCAATCAATACGGTGCTGGGGCTCGCCATCGACACCAGGCGCCGCCGGCCGGTGCTGCCCCGCGCTCGCGGCGGGCTCAGCGGCCCGGCAATCAAGCCGATAGCGCTTCGCATTGTTTACGACGTTGCGAGGGCGGTCCGCATTCCGGTGATTGGCTGCGGCGGAATCGCCACGGGTGAGGATGCGGTCGAGTTCCTCATGGCCGGGGCGGCGGCAGTGCAGGTAGGGACGGCAACGTTCGCAAACCCCCGTGCGCTTCTCGATGTCATCGAGGGGCTCGAGTCCTGGCTCGAACGGGAAGGCATCGCCGATGTGAACCAGATCGTCGGGTGCGCCCTTCCTGAGGGAACCCGGGCGGGCTAGCCATGCGTGCGGCGCGGCTCAGCCAGGCGGCTCCCATCCGGGCGAATCCTCTCCAGATCGAGGATCTGCCCACGCCGGAGCCTGGAGCCGGCGAGATCCTGATCGAAGTGGCGGCCTGCGGTGTGTGCCGGACCGATCTCCAGCTTATCGAGGGCGACCTGCCCGCGCGCCGGCTGCCCATCGTCCCGGGTCACCAGGTGGTGGGCCGGGTAACCCTGCTCGGGGAAGGCGTCTCGTCATGGCGCGAGGGTGACCGCGCCGGCGTCGCGTGGCTCGGCTCCACCTGCGGAGCGTGCCGGTTCTGTGCTTCCGGCCGCGAAAACCTGTGCGAGCAGGCCCGGTTCACCGGGTGGGACCGCGATGGGGGTTATGCCCGGTACGTCACGGCGCGGGCAGAGTTCGCATTTCCGCTCCCCGCGGGCTTCGACGACCTTGCTGCAGCGCCCCTGCTGTGTGGTGGCGTCATCGGGTACCGATCGCTCAAGGTTAGCGGCATCACGCCGGGCGGCCGTCTCGGGCTCTACGGGTTTGGGGCTTCCGCGTCGCTGGCGCTCCAGGTAGCGCGGCACTGGGGCTGTGAGGTGTTCGTCGCGACCAGGTCGGAGCGGGAACAGGCACGCGCGCGTGAACTCGGTGCGGCCTGGGCGGGCGCCTACGACCAGGCTCCGCCGGCGCCCCTCGACGCTGCGGTGACGTTTGCCCCTGCCGGCGACGTGGTTGTCCGGGCACTCCAGGCGGTCGACAGGGGTGGGACCGTCGCCATCAATGCGATTCACCTCGACCGGATGCCTGCATTCGCCTACGACCTGCTCTGGCTGGAGCGCTCGATCAAGAGCGTGGCGAATTTCACCCGCCAGGACGCGAGGGAATTCCTGGAGCTGGCGGCAACGATCCCCATCCGCACCACATTCGATGTGTATCCGCTTGAGGAAGCCAACATGGCACTCCAGCGACTCGCAGCCGGGGAAGT
>JBBIVC010000189.1:0-4906 GCA_037439905.1 Thermoflexus sp. | reverse complement strand
GCGACGATCACGTAGGCGCCTTCCTCGGCGAGCGGAATCTCAAGGTCGTTGTTCTGGAACACGCGCTCCACGGATTTGCGGGCGATTTCCAGGGCTTCATCGCTCACATCGGCGTTCGCAACGATGGCGAGCCCGGCCGCATCGACTCGCTTCGTGTATTCGGCGGCGAATACCCGTGGCGCCGATGGGTCGGGGCGCCGGAGCAGGCCCTGGCAGACATTTCCTTCGGAAGAGAGGCGCGGCAGACCGGGCGTCTCGATTGGGGATGCGGAGCGTGCGCCGGGCTCTCCTGGAGCGGCGCCGGGGCCGGTAGAGAGCACGACCACGCCGGCCAGCCCGGCGACGATGGCGAGCGCACCGACCGGGAGCAACGCGGCAGGGGGGAATCTCCGCATGCGGTTAGCTTCGAGTGGCACGAGTCAGCCGTAAAGCCCGCGCTTAACCGGCGCTTTCGGGCTCAGGTTCGGCCGTCTTCATAGAGGGTCGAGAGCGCCACCGGCTCCATCCCGCGGGCACGGATGCCCCGGATGAGGTCGGGCAGCGCCGAGCATGTCCCCGGGCGGAAGTGGAGGAGGATGATCGAACCCCAGGCTCCCTGGTACGCGGGCTTCCCGTCGATGACGGCCTGGCGCCGGTCGATCTGGCGGAGGTAGAGGTCGACGAGCTCAGAGGGAGGCACCGAGCCAGCATCGCCCGAGATATTCCACAGGATGGTCCGGTAGCCCATGGCGGCCGCGATGGACACCACCCTGTCCGATTTCGCGCCCCCGGGCGGGCGGAGATACGGCGCGCTCGTCGCACCCCGCACCGTACCGGCGAGCAACTCCTCGAAGCGGCGGATCTCCTCGGCGACCCGGGCGTCGCTCAACCCCGGGAGGTCGCTGTGGTTCCAGGTGTGGTTGCCGATCTCCACGCCCGGGGTATCGAGCGCCCGCTCCAGGAAGTCCCGGCGGCGGTCGAGGTACTTGCCGGTGAGGAAGAACGTCGCCCCGGCCCCTTGCTCGCGGATCACTTTGAGCGTCTCATCGAGCGAAACGGCGCCGTCGTCGATCGTGAGGGCGACCATCGGGCGGTCGGACGGTCCGCGCCCGACCGCGGAGTTCAGCACGGATGCATCCCATGCGGGCCTGGAGAGGCGTCGCGGCGGGGTCGCGAGGAGCTCGCGGGGGATGCTGGCCATAAGCGTATCGACGTCGGGCTGGTGGGGCCCCTGAATGCGGAGCAGCTGCTCCAGCCGGGCATCGGCGGCCCGCCACTCGGCCTGCTGCGCCGCCCAGTTCGCGACCCGCGGGTCGAGGGATACGGCGCTGCCCGGGGCCGCCGGGCCGGTGACGGCGCGCGAGCCTTCGGCCACGGTGGCGGCGAGCACCGCGGCAGCACCTGCAAGAAACGACCTGCGGGAGAATCGGGACGTTGGCAATGGGAATCGAACCCGGGGAGCCGTGAGGATGGAGAGCAGCTACGAGAACGCGCCTGGTGTGTTGCTCGCATCGACCTCCCGGGTGTCGTCCGTGCGCGAATGTACGCTCGCGCGCCGGGCACGTCCAGCGGGCACGGAGTGGTCTACGGCTCGATGGCGAACTGCACCGAAACGGTCACCGAGATGGTGGTTTGGCCCGGCTGGATCGGCGTGGTGGTGTCGTAGGCAGCGCCGCCAGTGGTGGGAGCCCGCAGGATTGGACCGGGAGGCGCTGATGCTTCGGAGAGGGCGAGCAGCCGTCCCAGTTTCACGCCGGCAGCGGCGGCGAAGGTCTCGGCGCGCGACTTTGCGTCGGCGACCGCCTTCTCCCGCGCCTCCTGCAGGTACGGCTCCGGGTCGTCGATGCCGAAGGCGATGCCCTGGAGCCTTGCCGTGTCGCCGGCTGCCCTGACGCCGTCGTCGATAACCTTCCCGGCATTGTCGAGGTTTCGCACCGTCACCGCGAGGGTGTTGCTGGCGATGTAGCCGGTAATTCGAGCCGGCTCGTTCTGCGGGTAGAAGTACTGCGGGTAGATGTTGACGGAGGTGGTGACGATGTCCTTCTCGTCGACGCCGTTCGACTTGAGCGAGTTGATGAGGCGCGTCGCGGCATCGGCGCCCTTGTCGCGAGCCTCCTGGACGGTGGTTCCGGAGGCTTCGATGCCGATCGTGAGCACGGCGATATCCGGTTCCGCGCGGACCTCGCCAAGACCGGTCACCGAGATGCCGGCCGGGCTCGATTCGTCCGAGGGAGGGACGTTGACAGTGGTGTCTCCTTCACAGGCCGCAGCAAGGAGTGCCACGGCAAGAACGGGAACGGCAAACAGGTTTGTTCGCATTTACGTCCTCCGGCGGCGGATTTCCAGCAGGGTGACCATGGCGATGGTCAGCACCGAAAGGCCGCCAAGGGCAGCCACCCAGGGCCCATAATCATCACCGTCATCGGCCGGCGCATCGTAGGCGAGCGCGAGGGAGCCGGCGGGCGGCTGTTCCTCTCCCGCCCGGGTAGCGTTTGCGCTGTCATCAGCTGGGCCAGCCTGGCGATCGGCCGATGGGGTGGCGGCTCCCGCCATCGGCTCGGGCGAGGGAACACCAGCACCGGAGACTCCCCCGCCGTTTGGGGGTGAGGCGATGGCGGGCACCGTGTCCTGCGCCGTGGAGGCGACACCAGCCCCATCGTAGCCGCCCCCGGTTGTGTCCGTGACCTTGAGGCTGGCAGATTCCGGGAGGCCGCTCGCGCTCATCGTGGCGCCGTCGCCCGCGCCGCCACCCGAAGTGAGGCTCAGGGTCCCAACGATTGCAAGGGCGGCCACACTTGTGGCCGCGGCGAACCGCGCGGCGACGAGGAATGCCGGCGCCGCCGGTTTCGCGGGCCGGGGGGAGGGCCGGGCAACCATTGCCGGGGTGAGGCGGAACGACCGCGGGGCAGGAGCCTCGGGCAGGGCCGCCAGCGAGGCTTTCAGGGCGCGAGTGGCGGCAACGGCATCGCGGCATGGGGCACACGACGGGAGGTGCGCTTCTACGCGCGCCTTAGCGGATGGGGAGAGCTCCCCATCGACGAAGGCATCGAGCATCTCGCGGATGCGAGCATGGCGGCGGGGGAACAAGGGAATCAGTGGCATGTTCTCCTCATCCCTCCAGACGACGCTTGAGCCCGAAAAGTTCCGGCTGCTCGGAAAGGATGGCCCGGAGGCGCTCGCGCCCACGGTGGATACGCGACTTGACTGTGCCTATCGACGAACCGGCGATGCGCGCGATCTCCTCGTAATGGTACCCGTGGAGGTCGGAGAGGAGCACGGCCTGCCGCTGTTCGAAGGGGAGCTGGAGGAGCGCCTGCTGGATGCCATGCCCGACGGCCATGCGCTCGACGTAGTCGCCGCCCGTCTCGCCTGCATCCGGGAGGTCGATGGGGGCATCATCGGGGCCGGCGCTGGTCGAGAGCGAATCGTGCGGTCCGCGGCGGAGGCGCCGGCGCAGCTCGTCCTTGCTCTGGTTGGCGGCGATGCGCAGCAGCCAGCTCCGCACGTTGCCCCCCTCGAAGCGGGAAATCGAGCGGTAGGCGGAAAGAAATGCCTCCTGGGTGGCATCCTCTGCCGCCGTTCGTTCGCCGATGAGCCGGAGGCACAGGTTGTAGACGGCCGCCTGGTATCGCTCAACAAGACTGTTGAATGCGTCGAGACTGCCGTCCTTTGATAAAGAGACCAGGTGCTCGTCCGAGGGTTCGAGCGCGTCGGTCATTCCGGCCGAGGGTAGGTCAATCGGCTGTAAAGGGCGACCGGTGCGACTCCGGAGGCGCAGCGGGGAGGCTATGGTACTCTGATGACGATGGAAAATGGCGAAGGCCGTCCACGGGACGAGGAAGAATCAGGCGCAGAAGACCCACAGGCGTGGTACTTCGACCTCCCGCGCGGAGCATGGGAGCGCCAGGAACAGAAGAACCGGACGCTCCGCGAGCGCGTGCTCGGCAACATCTCGGAGGATGCCGAGAAGGCGAAGAGCGACCCGTTCGTAACGCGTCGCGCCGAGCCCGAAGAGCGGGGGCGCCGTGGATTCCTCTCTTTTGGCCGAAAGAAGCAGCACGAAGCCCGCGGTGACGAGGCGCGCGGGGCCTGGAACCTGGAACAGCCGACGGGGATCTCCCGGGAGGAGCCCCGCGGGGACGACCCGGGGGACGACGACTGGTCGACCGAAGTCCCGTTCCGCCCCATGCCCGAGCCGCCCGCGTTACGCCGGACACACCATGAAGCGAGCGCCACCCCGTGGGGATTGGCCGATGCCGGGTTCGCCCTGGGCGCGGACCGGACATCCGACGGGACTGCCGATGCTCCCGAACCCGACGCCGGGGACAGCGGCTGGACGGGCCAGCCCGATCCCGCCCGTGAGGTGACATTCGGGACACCCGCCGAGAAACCCGCGGCCCAGTGTGACGACGACGCGGCGTTTGAGGAGGCCGTCGAGCCTGCATTCGAAGCGCCCCGGGGCAGCGTCGCCGATGCCTCGGACATCTCCGACGAGGACTTCCTGGCCGGGATGCGCTCGTGGGCGATGGGCGACCCCACTGCCGGGGCTCGGCCCGAGGAGACCGCCCCTGGCGCTGGCGAGGCGGCCCGGGATGACGTCCTGAGATTGCGCCCGCGTCCGCAGGAGACCGGAGACCGGCTCGACTGGAGTTTCGGCCCCCCCGCGTGGAGTGGGCCGGGAGACCAGGCCGGCGCAACATCGCCCGGAGCGCAGCCGGACGACGAGGCGGACATGATCGAGAGCATGCGCCGCTGGGCGGAGCGCTCGAAGGAGAGCGACCACCCGCACTTTGCGCTTCGCCACCATGAGGAAGAAGCTGACACCGCCCCGGAACCGCCTCCGATCCCCCTGCGCCCCCGGCACCACGAGGAGCAGTGGCACCGGCCGGAGCCGGTGAGCGCCGATGGACCGCCCCAGGACGAGCCG
>JBBIVC010000188.1:0-4911 GCA_037439905.1 Thermoflexus sp. | reverse complement strand
CATGCTCGACGACCTCCCGGACGCGCTGATCGATGAGCTGGTGGCAGCGCTCGAAGCCGAAGCCGCGAGATTGCCGCAGTCCCAGCCCAACCCCGTCCGCGAGGTCATCGCCGAGCTCGGCATCGGCCAGTCGGTGCGTGAGCGCCACTGGGCAGCGTGGGGATTCGCGGCCGGGTTCGCCGCCAACATCCTCATCGCGAAATACGCTCAGATGACGACCGCCACGCCGATGTCGCAGTTCATCGGGCTGCTTGGCGGCGTGCTCGCCGGGGCGGCCTGTGGCGCTATCGGCTGGGGGCTCGCCAGGCTGCGAGAGCGGTAGGCCCGCTCCGCCGTTGGCCGTTGGCGGCGCCTCCTCCAGACTGGGGACACGTTCTGTTCCCCGGGGGAGTGTTGTGCGGATCCTGGTAACTGGCGGGGCCGGCTTCATCGGCTCCCACATCGTGGAGGCCTACCTCGCCGAAGGCCACGAGGTCGCGGTGGTGGATAACCTCTCCACCGGGCGCAGATCCAACGTGGACCGCCGCGCAAAGCTCTACGAAGTCGATATCCACTCGCGCGAGCTCGATGGCATCTTCACGAGCTTCAAGCCCGAGGTCGTGAATCACCACGCCGCCCAGGCCAGCGTCAAGGTGGGCCAGGCCGACCCGGTGCACGACCTCGAGGTCAACGGTGGCGGGACCGCCCGCGTCGTGCAGCTCGCGGTCGAACACGGCGCGCGCAAGGTCATCTACGCCTCCTCCGGAGGGACCGTCTACGGCGAGCCAATGACGCTTCCCGTCCGGGAGGACCACCCGATCGCCCCGCGTTCGAACTACGGGACCTCGAAGTACGTCGGCGAGCTCTATGTGCAGCTCGCGGCGCGCACAGCCGGTATCGAATTCACCATCTTCCGTTACGGCAATGCCTACGGCCCCCGCCAGGACCCGCATGGCGAAGCGGGTGTGGTCGCCATCTTCACCGGCCTCATGAAGGCCGGCCAGCAATGCACCATCGATGGCGACGGCGAGCAGAAGAAGGACTACCTCTACGTCGGCGACATCGCCCGAGCCAACATCCTCGCGCTCACCGGGGGGAATGGGCTCGTTGCCAACATCGGCACCGGGCAGGGCATCACCGTGAACCACATCTACCGCGTGCTCTCCGCGGCGACCGGCAACACCGTGCCTCCCCGCAACGGCCCGCCCCGCCCCGGCGATGTGCGCAACTTCTGGCTCGATTGCTCGCGGGCGAAGGCGGAACTCGGCTGGGAGCCCCGCGTCACCTTCGAGGAAGGCATCCGCCGGACCGTGGCCTCCTTCGGCGAATAGCGGACCCTAACGCTCTGCCACCAGGGTCCCATCCTTCCGCACCATTCTGCCCGGTTGCGGAACGCCATCCACGAGCTCCCGCGGGACCACCTTCTGCTCGCACCAGCGATCAAGCGTGTCCCGGTCCGAGATGAACTCCATACGGGGTACCGCGTACCCGCACGAGGTCTGTACCTTCTCGACGTCGATGAAGAACGCCTGCCGGACGTAGGGGTGAAAGTCATCGCGGAAGGCATCGCGGTACCGCTCCAGTTCGGGCGCGTCCAGGTCCACCCGCCGGCCACGGCCATACAGCCTGAGGATGCTTGCGGTCGCATCGAAGCTGCACAGCATGAGCGTGATACGCCCGTTCTCCTGCACATGCCGGGCTGTCTCGTTGCCGCTGCCCGGGTAGTCCAGGTAACCCACGAGGTTGGGCCCGAGCACCCGCAGCAGCGTCCTCCCCTTGGGCGAAAGGTTCGGATATCCGCCCGCGGGGCCGTCGGGGGCTGTGGCCACGAAGAACATGTGCTGCTTCTCGATGAAGGCGCGCCGCTCGTCGTCGATGTGGTCGTACCAGGTTGCCATGCTGCTCCTCCGGCGTTGTCATCCATCGTGCTGCCAGCGGCAACCGGTCCCCAAGCGCCAATTCCGCCTCTCCGGGCACCCCAAAGTGGCCCGCCCGGCCTACAGGAACGGGTTCGGCGCGGCGGTCATGCCGAACGTCTCCGCGACCGGCCCGCGGATGAGCTGTCCCCGGTACGTGCTGAGCGACTCGGCGAGCGCCCGGTCGGCTCGCAGCGCCCCCTCCACCCCAAGCCGCGCAATCTCCTCGACATACGGCAGCGTGGCGCTCGTCAGCGCCTGGGTGCTCGTCTGCGGCACGGCCCCGGGCATGTTGGTCACGCAGTAGTGCACCACGCCCTCCTCGATGTACACCGGGTCGCTGTGCGTGGTGGGACGGCTGGTTTCTGCGGCGCCACCCTGGTCGATCGAAACGTCGACAATGACCGCCCCGGGGCCCATCGAACGCACCATGTCGCGCGTGACCACCTTCGGGGCCGCGGCGCCCGGCACCAGGACGGCCAGGATTGCCAGGTCGGCCCCGTAGAGCTCCTCGGCCACGCCCTGGGGCGATGACACCCGCGTGGCGATCCTCCCGCCGAAGTTCTCCTGCAGGTACGTCAGGCGCGCAAGGTCGCGCGACATCACCGTCACTCGCGCGTCGAGGCCCATGAGCACGCGGGCCGCTGCCGTGGCAACCGTCCCCGAACCAACGATCACCACTTTCCCGGGCGGCACGCCCGCGACGCCACCGAGCAGTTTGCCTCGGCCCGGTCCGGGGTGCTTGAGCAGGTGTGCGCCGATTTCCGCTGCCATGCGCCCGGCCACCTGCGACATCGGGGCGAGCAGCGGCAGCGAGCCATCTGGCTTGCGGACGAGCTCGTAAGCGAGCGACGTCACCCCCGAGGCCATGAGCTGCTCGGTGAGCTCCCGCTCCGCTGCAAGATGCAGATAGGTGAACAGCGTGCACCCCGGCCGAAGGTACCCGTACTCGCTCGGTACCGGCTCCTTCACCTTCACCACCAGGTCGCACGTCGCCCACACCTCCTCTGCCGTGCCGAGCGGATGGGCCCCGGACGAAACGTACGCGGCGTCGCTGTGCCCCGAACGCTCGCCCGCGCCCCGCTCGAAGAACACCTGGTGGCCATGGATTGCGAGGGCGAACGCCCCCTCGGGCGTGAGCCCAACCCGGGCTTCGCCATCTTTCCGTTCGCGAACCGTCCCGATGCGCATGATCCCGTTCACCTCCTCGCGCAGCCGCAATCCTACGCCGTTCACCAAACTTCAACCGTGATCTCCGGGAATGCCCGGGCCGATGTCCAGTGCTTACCAACGTCCCGGCTGCCGACCCTCAAGATAGACCCCTTTTGCGGCGCCTCGCCGCGGGAAGGATCCGGGGTGGGGAACGGCGCTTCAAGTCCACGCTCACAGAGATTGCGCACGGTCGCCGCGCTTGCGTTGCTTGGCCTGTTCGCATGGGGCATCGCGGCGGTCATCAGCGCGGGGACAACGGGTGCCCGTGCCGATGCGCGTGAGCGCTTTCGCGACCTCGAGGCGGTATTCCTGGTCCCCCACGATGGCAACTGGTTCTACGTCAAGGTCGGCTTCTTCATGCACGACGACGGCCAGGGCGGCTTCGAAGCAGCTGCCGATGCGGCCCGCGAGGAAATGCGCTCGCGGTTCCCCGGCGCCATCGAGGTCGATGAGAACGGGGTTTCGGCGCAATACGTGACGAGCGGGTTCAAGTGGATGTCCGGCACCGCGAGCTGGGCCTACAACTCCCAGGGCGAACCGGCCTCCGTCGCCGGCGCCGCCGCCAGCGCGATGCAGTCGGCGGCCACCACCTGGGGCCAGCAGGGAGTGCCATTCTCGTTCACCGGTGGGGGACCCACGACGGCCGGGACGGGCGCCTGCGGAGGCGGCACCGATGGCTCGAACACCGTGGGCTGGGGCCCCCAGAGTGGCTCGGTCCTGGCCGTCACCTGCTCCTGGTACAGCACCACCGGGAGCCCCTACAAACCCGCCGTCGAATTCGACATGGAGTTCGACCCCGATTGGAACTGGACGACCGGGAGCCCCACGCAGGTCGACCTCCAAAGCGTGGCGCTGCACGAATTCGGCCATGCCCTGGGTCTCAACCACTCGAGCGATGGCTCAGCCGTCATGTTCGCGAGCTACCCCTCCGGTGCGCAGAAGCGCCAGCCCACTGCTGACGACATCCAGGGGCTCAACGCCATTTACGGCGCGGGCGAGGCGACGCCCACCCCGAGCCCCTCGCCGTCTCCAACCAGCACGCCGACGGCGACCAGCACGCCCACGCCCGGCAGCTCTCCAACCCCGACCGTTCCGGGCGGCGCCACGGCCACGCCGACGCCGTTCCCGCCGACTGCCACGCCGTTCCCGCCGACATCCACCCCGTTCCCACCGACGGCGACGCCAGGTGGGCCGCAACCCACGCCTACGCGGACGCCGTCGCCGGGCGGCGGCGCGCCCGCTGCGACGCCCACACCGGGATTCACGCCGACTGCCACGCCGACCAGGTCGCCGTCGCCCGTCCCCGCAACTCCCACACCAACGGGCACGCCCCCATCGCTTCCCATCCTCCCGGGCGCGAACCTCCTCGCCTGGCCCGGCAACGACGTGCCGCCTGCCCAGGCGCTCGGGGCCCTCGCCTCGACCATCAAGATCGTCTACGGCTACGATGCCGCGACTGGCGCCTGGGTGCGCTACGCTCCCGGCCTGCCCGCCTACCTGAACAACATGGCCTTGCTCAAGAAAGGCCAGGCCTACTGGTTCATCGCGAAGGGCGCCGCGCTCGTCCCGTTCGAAGAGTGAATGCCCCGGCCCATCCCCGGGTGACGGACTCGCGGCCCCGCGCTACCTTCCGCTGCATGGGACGCCTTGCCGGGCTCCTCGTGACGATTGTCGTCTGGGCGATCGTTCCTGCGCCTCCGCTGGCTGCCCAGGGCCCGGCTCCCACCCCGGCCACCGGGTCACACGCACTCTCCCTGGAGGTCCGCCGCCCGGCCGGGCCCCCGCTTCTCCTCCAGTTCCTCAT
>JBBIVC010000187.1:0-4979 GCA_037439905.1 Thermoflexus sp. | reverse complement strand
AACACTTGTGCTAGCGCGCTGGCCTTCTGGCACAATACGGGGATGACCGCCCCGGCCATGCCTTCTGCGCTCGACCGGTTCAGCCCCGCCGCCCGCGCCTGGTTCCGCGATACCTTCGCCGCGCCCACGCAAGCCCAGGAGCTGGGCTGGGACGCCATCTCGCAAGGGGAGCACACCCTGCTCCTGGCTCCAACCGGGTCGGGCAAGACCCTGGCAGCCTTCCTCTGGTGCCTCGACAGGCTCGCCACGCGGCCGCCTCTGTCCAGCGACAAACGAGGCCGGACCGTTCGCGGCGGGGTCTCGGTGGTCTACGTGTCGCCCATCAAGGCGCTTTCCTACGACATCGAACGGAACCTCCGCGCGCCCCTGGCCGGGCTGCGCATCGCGGCGGCACGGGAAGGCATGCCCGTGCCGGACATAACAGTCGCAACCAGGACCGGGGACACGCCCACGCACGAGCGGGAAGATATCCGCAAGGATCCCCCCGACATCCTCATCACCACCCCCGAGTCGCTCTACCTGATGCTGACCTCGCGCTCACGCGAGGTCCTGGCAACCGTCGAGACCGTCATCGTCGACGAGATCCACACGATGGCGGCGACCAAGCGCGGCGCGCACCTGGCCCTCTCGCTTGAACGGCTGGAGCGCCTCGCGGGACGCCCGTTCCAGCGCATCGGCCTCTCGGCCACGCAGCGCCCCCTGGAAGAGGTCGCGAAATACCTGGGCGGCGATAGGCCGGTACGCATCGCCGACGCCGGGGCGCAGCGCGAGCTCGACCTGAAGGTCGTGGTCCCCCTGGAAGACATGACACGCCCCGTCGATATTGCGGACGGTGGGACGGGGTCCGGCCCCGAGCAGCGCAGCTCCATCTGGCCGGCCGTCTACCCGGAGCTCCTCCACCTGGTGCGGACGCACCGCTCGACGCTGATCTTCGTCAACAACCGGCGCCTGGCCGAGCGGCTCGCCGCTCGGATTAACGAACTCGCGGGCGAGGAGCTGCTGCGCGCTCACCACGGCTCCGTCTCCCGCGAGCAGCGCCTCGAGATCGAGGAGCGCCTGAAGGCCGGCATGTTGCCCGGGCTGGTCTGTACCAGCTCGATGGAGCTTGGCGTCGATATGGGTGCGGTCGACCTGGTCGTCCAGGTCGAATCGCCGAAGTCTGTGGCACGGGGCTTGCAGCGCGTGGGGCGAGCCGGCCACCAGGTGGGCGGCATCAGCACCGGACGCATCTTCCCCAAGTACCGGGGCGACCTCCTCGAGTGCGCCGTCATGACCTCGCGCATGCGCGCCGGGCTGATCGAGAAAACCGGCGTCCCAAAGAACCCGCTCGATGTGCTCGCGCAGCAGGTCGTCGCGGCATGCGCGGTCGAGGACCTGGCGGTTGACGAACTCCTGGCCATGGTTCGAAGGGCATACAGCTTCGCCACGCTCAGCCGCGAACAGTTCGAAGGCGTGCTCGGCATGTTGGCCGGGCAGTATCCCTCCGATGAGTTCGCCGACCTGAAGCCCCGGATCATTTGGGACCGCGAGACCAACCTGCTTTCGAGCAGGCGCGACGCGAAGACCATCGCGATCGTGAATGCAGGCACCATCCCCGACCGGGGCCTCTACGGTGTCTTTCTCGGCGTTGGCGGCCCCCGGGTAGGGGAGCTCGACGAGGAGATGGTGTACGAGAGCCGGCCCGGGGAAACGTTCCTGCTCGGCGCGACCACCTGGCGGATCGAGCAGATCACGCGTGACCAGGTCATCGTTTCGCCCGCACCGGGCGAACCCGGCAAGATGCCCTTCTGGAAGGGCGACGGCGTGGGCCGGCCACTGGAGTTCGGGAAGGCCATCGGCGCATTCACCCGCGAGCTCCTCGGCATCCGCGACCCCGAGGACGCGGTGCGACGCCTGGTGGCCGGCCACGACCTTGACGAGAACGGCGCCCGCAACCTCCTGGCCTACATCGAGGACGAGAAGGAAGCGGCCGCCGCCGTCCCCACCGACCGGACCATCGTGGTGGAGCGCTTTCGCGACGAACTCGGCGATTGGCGTGTCGTCATCCTCACGCCGTTCGGCGGGCGCGTCCACGCCCCGTGGGCCCAGGCGATCGAGGCAATGCTCGTCGAGCGTACCGGGTTCGATATCCAGACCATCTGGAGCGACGACGGCATCGCGATCAGGTTCGCCAGCGGCGATGAGCCGCCGCCTGCCGAAGCGCTGTTCCCTTCGCCCGAAGAAGTCGAGGAGCTGGTCGTGTCGAGGCTGGCCAATACCGCGCTGTTCGCGGCCAGGTTCCGCGAAAACGCGGGCCGTGCCCTCCTCCTGCCGAGACGCCGTCCCGGTGCCCGGTCGCCACTCTGGGCGCAGCGCCAACGATCGGCCAACCTCCTCGCCGTCGCGAGCCGCTACGGCTCCTTCCCGATCATTCTCGAGACCTACCGCGAATGCCTGCAGGACGTGTTCGACCTCCCCGGGCTGGTCGATATCCTGGCCGCGGTCCGAAGCCGCGAGATCGAGGTGCGGCCCGTGGA
Organism: Thermoflexus sp.; assembly: GCA_037439905.1. Lineage (GTDB taxonomy): Bacteria > Chloroflexota > Dehalococcoidia > Tepidiformales > Tepidiformaceae > Amarobacter. Next base: position 2,463 of record JBBIVC010000187.1, on the reverse strand, counting down.
AACCCGGGAGGCTTCGCCATTCGCCCGGTCGCTGCTCTTCGATTACGTGGCCGCCTACATGTACGAGGGCGACGCCCCCCTGGCCGAGCGCCGGGCCCAGGCGCTCACCCTCGACAGGAACCTGCTGCGCGACCTGCTCGGCGAGGCCGAACTGCGCGAGCTGCTCGATGCGGCCGCCATCGAGGAGGTTGAACTCGAGCTCCAGTGCCTGGTGCCCGCCCGAAAGGCGCGCAACGCTGACCAGCTTCACGACCTGCTGCGCCGCCTCGGCGACCTCGACCGGGCCGAACTCCTGGCCCGTGTGACCGACCCGGCTGCCCTCCAAGGATGGCTCGCCGCACTGCAGGCCAGCCGCCGCGCCTGCCCGGTCCGCATCGCGGGCCAGGAGCGATGGATACCCATGGAAGACGCCGGGCGTTACCGGGATGGCCTCGGGGTGGCCGTGCCGCCCGGGGTGCCAGGGGTCTTTCTCCAGCCCTCGCCCGGCGCGCTCGATGGCCTGTTGAGCCGCTATGCCCGCACGCACGGGCCGTTCGTGGCAAGTGCGCCGGCGATGCGCTGGGGCGTTCCCGAGTCGATGGTGCGGAATGCGCTGCAGGAGCTCGACGCTGCAGGGAACCTTTTGCACGGCGACTTCCGCCCCGGCGGCGCCGGCCGGGAGTGGTGCGACCCCGAGGTGCTCAGGCTCCTGAAGCAGCGCTCGCTCGCGCGCATCCGCCGTGATGTCGAACCGGTGAGCGGCGCATCGTATGCGCGCTTCCTCCAGCGCTGGCACGGCATCGGCTCGGCAACCAGCGGGGTCGACCGTCTGCGCGAGGTGCTGCTCCAGCTCGAAGGGCTACCCATCCCGGCCTCGGTGCTGGAAACCGAGGTGCTGCCCGCCCGCATCGCAGGGTACGAGCCGGCGCTGCTCGACCAGTTGGGAGCCGGTGGCGAACTGGCATGGTTCGGCGCGGGGCGCCTGGGTCGCGACGACGGCCGGGTGGTGCTCGTACGGCGCGAGATGCTCCACTACTTCGCCCCGGAGACCGAACCGGAGGCACCGGCAGCCACGCACAGGGCGATCGTCGATGCGCTGTCGAGCCGGGGCGCCCTGTTCTTCGCCGACCTCGTGGCCGCGGCATCTGCGCCGCTCGGTGAGGTGCTCGAAGCCCTCTGGGACCTCGTGTGGCAGGGCGCCGTGACGAACGACACGTTCGCGCCAGTCCGGGCGCTTTCGTGGCCACGGAAGGGCCCTGGGCCTGCGCCACGCGGACGCGTAGGCAGGCTTCCCCCGGAGTCAGTGGGGCGCTGGTCGCTGGTCGGCAGAGGCGCCCCAACGGCCGGGGCCGCGGATTCGACCGCGCGAGCGCATGCGCTCGCCCTCGCGCTCCTCGAACGGCAGGGTATCGTCACCCGCGAGGGCGTAAACGGCGAAGACCTTCCGGGCGGGTTCTCCTCGGTGTATCCGGTGCTGAAAGCCATGGAGGAGACTGGACGCGTGCGCCGCGGATACTTCGTCGAGGGCCTGGGCGCGGCGCAGTTCGGCCTCCCCGGCGCGGTCGAACGCCTGCGGGCCGAGCGCGAGGCGCCCGAAGAACCCGTGGTGAACCTGCTGGCCGCCTGCGACCCGGCCCAACCCTACGGCGCCACCGTGCCCTGGCCGCGCACCCCCGACGGCAACCGGCGACAGCTCGCCCGTGCCGCCGGGGCAAGGGTGATCCTCGTGGATGGCGAGCCAGCGCTCTACGTGGAGCGTTCCGGGCGGGGCGTCGTTTGCCTGGCGCCGGAGGAAGACACGAACGCGGTGGACCTGGCGTTCCGGGCACTCGTTGCCGGCGCCGCCCGGAACGGCGCGCGCGGCCTGACGATCGAGCGCATCGACGGTCAGCCGGCAGCCGAATCCCCCCTTGCCCGTCAGCTCGAGTCGCTCGGCTTCGTAACCGGGTATCGCGGGTTGACCTACAGGCCGCCGCGGTTCGAGGTGCGCTCCCGTGCCTGAGGGGGACGCCCTTTACCGGTTCGCGCGCCGGGTCGGCGCGGCAATCGAGGGGAAAGCGATACGGGACGCGCGAAGCCATGGACCGGGGCCCGTGCCCCAGGTTCACCGCGTGATTGGCGCAACCTGCACCGGCGTCCGCTCGACCGGGAAGAACCTGCTCATCAGCTTCGACAACGGCCTGGTGCTGCGCGGTCACCTGCGCATGTACGGGACGTGGCATGTTTACCGCCCGGGTGAGCCGTGGCGCCTGCCCGGGCGCGAAGCCCGGCTGGTCCTCGAGGTAGATGACGCCGTGGTGGTCAACTTCAGCGCCCCCGTGATCGAGTTGCTCGAAGAGCGCGCCATCACGCTCCATCGGCCTATCGCCGGACTCGGGCCGGACCTGCTGGACGACCGGTTCGATCTGGAAGAGGCGCTTCGCCGGCTGCGCGACCCGGCCCGGGCCGATCTCACCATCGGCGACGCGATCATGGACCAGCGGG
>JBBIVC010000186.1:0-4994 GCA_037439905.1 Thermoflexus sp. | reverse complement strand
CAGGCCCGCGACGCGATAGACGACGCCCTGGGGACGCCGACCCCGGGGCCCTGAGAGCCATCGGCGACGGTGGTGCACTGCATCCATGGGTCCCGGAGACCGCCCAACCCCCGAGCGGGTGATTTGCGGCGGCCGCCCACGCCAGGACCGAGGCCGGCGAATCAGAGGCGGCTCGAACAGCTGATGGATGATCTCTGGATTCAGCGGAGCGCGTGAAATACACCGTCCGGATCAGCTGCCACGCCGCGAGGCGGGCCCGCGGCCTCCCTCCCTCCGCACGCGAGCGCTCCCCGTTCCTGCCCCCGGCACGGTAGTATCCCCCCGCCATGCCAAAGGAATCGAAACCACCAATGGGCTTCCAGCAACTCATCGGGCTCGATATCTACGAGCGGGCCGATGGCCAAAGCCGCGCCCGGATCGCGGTCTCACCCGACCACATGAACCCCCACGGTGTCGTCCATGGTGGTGTCCTCTACTCGATGGCCGATACCGGCATGGGCGCCGCGCTCTACACCCGCCTCGAAGAAGACGAGTCGTGCGCCACCATCGAACTGAAGATGGTCTACATCGCCGGTGTCCGCGATGGCATGCTCGAGTGCGAGACGCGGGTGCTCAACAAGGGCAAGCGCGTCGCCTTCCTCGAGTCAGAGGTGCGCAACGGTGATCGGCTGGTGGCCAAGGCCCTCGGCACATTCGCCATCTTCCCGTTGCGGGGCTGAGAGCCCCCTTCTCTCGACGCTCAGCTCAGCGTGTCACCGCCCTGCTCAAGGTACCCCCGGATGGCGGCCACGACTGGAGGCAAGTCGACAGTGACGGTGTCCCAGACCAGGTCGGGATCGACGCTGAAGTAGGCATGAATGAGCCGATTCCGCATGCCCCTGATCCCGGCCCACGGCAGTCCCGGCAGTTCCCCTCGTGTCTCCTCGGACAGCTGAATTGCGGCCTCTCCAACGATCTCCAGGCAGCGGACAAGTGCATGAAGCAACAGCCGATTGGTTCCCAGGTCCTCTCTCGTGGAGCTCGAAGCGAAGTCCATCGCCTCGTTCGCCGCGTCCACGATGTGTCTGAGTCGGACCAGGTCACGCGGCTGCGTAGAGCACCTCGGCCTCTGCCAGGACTTCCGGCCGGAAGTGATCGCTCAGGTCCTGCGCCGTACGTAGATCGACCTTCGCTCCGAATAGGCGTGAGAATTCAAGCTCGAGCTCTGCAAGGCGGATGAGCCCGACTCGGGTATCCGGCTCGAATTCGACAAGCAGGTCGAGGTCGCTTTCGGGACCGGCCTCACCGTGCAGTACAGACCCGAACAGCGACAAACGACGCACGCGGTTTGCGCGACACAAGGCCCGCAGGGCATCCGTTTGGGCGCATCGTCCATCCATGACGAAATCGTACACCAGGCTCGCATCCTCCTCGCGGGCTCCTGGTGCGCACGGTGCGCCTGAGCACCCCCCGGGCTATGCTGGTCCCACATATCCCCGCGCCCGCCGCGATGCCGGGCGGGCGCAACCAAGAGACGACCTTCCCATGACCGACTCCGAACAGACCGGGGCGGAGAAGGCGGTTGCCTTCCTCCTCCGCCAGCTCGACCTCAAGCCTGCCGACTACGACCACTTCCGCGGCGAACCCGGCCAGGAAGAGGGCCGCCTTTTCGGCGGGCTTGTCCTCGCCCAGTCCGTCATCGCCGCCGGGCGCACCGTCAGCTTCGGCTCCATCCACTCGCTCCACGCCTACTTCCTTCGCGCCGGCCAGCCGAAGGAGCCGATCGACTACACGGTCGAGCGCATTCGCGAAGGCCGGAACTTCCTCACCCGGCGGGTCACCGCGGTCCAGGCCGGCCACACCATCTTCGAGGCCTCGGTGAGCTTCGTCGCCCCGGAAGAGGGCATCTCCCACCAGGCGCCAATGCCGGCAGCGCCGGAACCGGAAGCGTGCGAATCGTGGTGGGCTTCCATCGCCATGCCGCGCATGGCCAACATCCCGCCTGGCATGGCCGAGCGCATGCGCCGCCGGATGAATCACCCCATCGACCTCCGCGCGGCGGCCCGCCCCACGCACGAACGGGACGGCGATGGCCGCCTCCCGGCGCGAATGGTCTGGGGCCGGATGATGGCTCCCCTTCCGGAAGACCCGCTGATCCACGCCGCGGCGATGGTGTACCTGAGCGATAGCGGCCTCGTGGCCACGGTCGCCCACCATTACGGCATCTGGCAGCCGGGCGGCGCCTCGGCCAGCCTCGACCACGCGATGTGGTTCCATCGCCCGCCGCGCTTCGACGACTGGATCCTCTACGCGAGCGAGAGCCCGGCCGCCCACGCGGCCCGCGGGCTGATGTTCGCGGGCATGTACAACCGCCAGGGCGTGCGCGTCGCCAGCGTCGCCCAGGAGGGCCTCTTCCGCCGTCCGCCTCAGCCCTGAGGGCCCATCCGCGGTTTGGCCGGCCGGCACCCTTACCCCCGGCCCCTCGGACGTTGGAGGGCTTGACGGTCTCTGGCACCCTGTAGCCGCGATTGCGCCGGCGCATCGCGGAGGTGCCATGCCAGAGAGCGCCATGAACTGGCCCCCAATCCGGAAAACGCCCGAGATGCTGCGGCTGCCGCCCAACCTGGCCGACTACCCCACGGCCGCGGCCACCTTCAGCTGGGACGCCGCCCGCCGCGAGCTCCTGGGCCCCGGCGACAACATCAACATCGCCTACCTGGCCGTCGATCGCCACGTGGAAGCGGGCCGGGGCGACCGCATCGCCATCCGCTGGCTGGGCCGAAAGGGCGAACGCCGCGAAATTTCGTACTACGAACTAAAGGCGGATAGCGATCGCTTTGCGAACGTGCTGCGCGATTTCGGCCTGGGGCCCGGCGACACGGTTTTCGCGCTCTCGGAACGCCTGCCCGAGCTTTACGTGGCCGCCCTGGGCACCCTCAAGAACCGCAGCGTGTTCTGCCCGCTCTTCTCGGCTTTCGGCCCCGAGCCTATCCATCAGCGCATGACCATCGGCCGCGGGAAGGTGCTCATCACCACGCCAGCGCTCTACCGGCGCAAGGTCGCGCAGATCCGCGAGTCGCTCCCGGACCTCGAAGCCGTGTTCTTCATTGGCGAACCCGGTGAGCCTGTCGAGGGCGCCTACTCGTTCCAGAGCGCGCTCACGATCGCCAGCGAGCAGTTCACCATCCCCGCGACGGCGCCCGGAGACCTGGCCCTGCTGCACTTCACCAGCGGCACCACCGGAAAACCCAAGGGCGCCATGCACGTCCACGAGGCGGTGGTCGCCCACTGGGTCACCGGCCGTCTCGCGCTCGACTTCCACGATTCCGACATCTTCTGGTGCACCGCCGACCCCGGCTGGGTGACCGGCACCTCTTACGGGATCATCTCACCGCTCACGCACGGGCTCACCATGGTGGTCGACCAGGCCGACTTCGACGCGGCCCGCTGGTATTCGATCCTCCAGGACGAGCGCGTGACCGTCTGGTACACCGCACCCACCGCGATCCGGATGCTGATGAAGGCGGGGCCCGAGCTGCCGCGCGGGTACGACCTTTCGGCCCTGCGTTTCGCTGGCAGCGTGGGCGAGCCCCTGAACCCCGAGGGCGTGGCCTGGGGCGCCGAGGTGCTCGGCCTGCCCATCCACGACAACTGGTGGCAGACCGAGACCGGCGGGATCATGATCGCGAACTACGCGGCCATGGATATCCGGCCCGGCTCCATGGGCAAACCGTTGCCCGGCATCGAGGCGGCCATCGTCCGCCACGAGGACGATACCGTTCGCGTGGTCGATACCCCCGGCGAGGAAGGCGAGCTGGCCCTCCGCCCCGGCTGGCCCTCCATGTTCCGCGGCTACCTGGGCGAAGAGGAGCGCTACCGCAAGTGCTTCCGCGGCGGCTGGTACCTCACCGGCGACCTCGCCCGTGTCGATGCGGACGGCTACTTCTGGTTCGTGGGCCGCGCCGATGATGTGATCAAGTCGGCAGGCCACCTCATCGGCCCGTTCGAAGTCGAAAGCGCCATCATGGAGCACCCGGCCGTGGCCGAGGCCGGGGTCATCGGCAAACCGGACCCGGTGGCGGGCGAAATCGTGAAGGCCTTCGTCGCCCTCAAGCCCGGCTACGAACCATCGGAAGATCTGCGGCTCGATATCCTCGGGTTCGCCCGCAAGCGATTGGGGACCGCCGTCGCGCCAAAGGAGATCGCCTTCGCGGACGACCTGCCCCGGACGCGCAGCGGCAAGATCATGCGCCGCCTGCTGAAGGCGCGCGAGCTGGGCCTGCCCGAAGGAGACCTTTCCACGCTGGAGGGACCGGCATGAGCTTCGACCCCGCGCACCAGGTGCATCTCCTGCGCGAGATGCTGCGCATTCGCCGCTTCGAGGAACGCTGCGTCGAGCTTTACAGCGCGACGAAGATCCGCGGCTTCCTCCACCTCTACATCGGCGAAGAGGCCAGCGCTGTCGGCGTCATGCAGGCGCTCGAACCCGATGATGCCGTGGTCGCGACGTACCGCGAGCACGGCCACGCCCTCGCCCGCGGCATCCCGGCCCGGGCCCTCATGGCCGAGATGTTCGGCAAGGTCGAGGGTGTCTCACGCGGGCGCGGCGGCTCGATGCACATCTTCGATGCGGCCACCCGGTTCTACGGCGGCAACGCCATCGTCGGCGGCGGGCTGCCCCTGGCCGTGGGGCTCGCGCTCGGCGACAAGATGCAGGGCAGGCCGCGGGTGACCGCCTGCTTCTTCGGCGAGGGCGCGATGGCCGAGGGCGAGTTCCATGAATCGATGAACCTGGCCGCGCTGTGGGACCTCCCCGTGCTGTTCTTGTGCGAAAACAACCTCTACGCCATGGGCACCGCCCTCAAGCGTTCCCACGCCGAGACCAACCTGGCCGTCCGGGCGGCCAGCTACGAGATGCCCGCCTGGACGGTCGATGGCATGGACGTGAACGCCGTGGAGGCTGCTGCCCGCCGCGCGGTCGCCTCGGTCCGCGCGGGCGGCGGCCCGTGCTTCCT
>JBBIVC010000185.1:0-5016 GCA_037439905.1 Thermoflexus sp. | reverse complement strand
CAGGACCGGGGTGTCGGGGCCATCATCATCACCGGCGCCGGCCGGGGCTTCTGCTCGGGCATGAACGTCGCCGCCGAAGCCGGCGGCTCGGGCGTCCTGCGCTCCCAGGCGAGCGTCGCCGACCGGCGCCACAGCCTCCGCGACCGCGTCCACCCGATCCCCCGGGCGCTCATCCAGCTGGAGAAGCCCTACATCGCGGCGATCAACGGCGCTGCCGCTGGCGCCGGCATGGATATGGCGACCATGGCCGATATCCGCTTCGCTTCGAGCACGGCGCGCATGGGCATGACCTATGTCCGTATGGGCTTGATCCCCGGCGACGGAGGCACGTACACGCTCCCCCGCGTCGTCGGCGTCCAGCGCGCGCTCGACCTCATCTGGACCGGCCGGATGATCACCGCCCAGGAGGCCCTCGAGATGGGCTACGTCATGGCGGTCTACGAGCCCGACGAGCTGATGCCGCGCGTGAAGGAGTACGCGCGGCAGGTTGCGAAGGGTCCCGGCGTGGCCGTCCAGCTTTCCAAGAAGCTGGTGTACCGCTCCCAGAACATCTCCTTCGACGAGCACCTCGATATCGCCCAGATGGCGATGTTCATCGCCCAATCCACGGAGGACGCGAAGGAAGGACCTCGCGCCTTTGTTGAAAAGCGCGAACCACAGTTCAAAGGCGAATAGGGCGCCGGCCGGCCCGAGCGGCCATCCGGCCGGCGCTCACCCGCCGGTCGGCCGCTGACGGCTTTGCTACCGTGCGGTATGGTCGAAGGACAACTCCAGGAGGGTTCCGCCATGCGTACCACCGACGACTGGGTCGCCCGCAACGTTCCGGATACGCAGGAAGCGATTCGCCAGGCCCTGGAGGTCCTCGATCGCTTCGGTTACAAGCCCCACGACGTGGACCATCTGATCGCGCATGGCCCCGGTGGCGGCCCTGGCGATGGTGATGCCGACCTCGATATGGCCATCAGCCTGCTCGCCCGCCTTCGCGCCGCGGGCATCGAGGTGAAGTGAGACGGTTGTCGCACCGGTTGCTATCGTTTTCCCATGACTCTTGAGATTGGACAGCCGGCTCCGCCGTTCTCGCTTCGCAACAAGAAACGCGAGGAGGTCACGCTCGATTCATACCCGGGCAAGCACCTCGTCCTCGCCTTCTACCCGATGGCCTTCACCGGTGGCTGAACGAGCGAAATGACGGCCTTCCGGACCTACACCGACCGGTTCGTGGAGGCCGATGCCCAGGTCCTGGGCATCTCGGTCGATTCCTTCGCCGCCGCGGGCGAGTTCGAGGAGAAGCTCGGGCTTGAATTCCCGCTCCTCAGCGACTTCCCCCGCAACGAGACGGGACGCGCCTACGGCGTCTACAACGAGGCGTTCGGCGTGCACACCCGTACCACGATCGTCATCGACAAGGATCGCATCGTGCGCGACATCTACGTCGAACCGCGCGATTTCGAATCCCACCCGCTCCATGCGCTCGAGGTGCTGGCTTCCCTGCAGTAGCCAGCGCCCCGGGTACCGGTTGGTGCCGAAAGTTGCCTGCTTTCGGCCCCCCGGTTCACGCATGCACTGTGCGACAATCTTCGGCGTGCCCGGCGGTCCCGGCATGCCGATGCCGTAACACCTCCCGCCGGGCGCGGGAGGCGGCCCCCACATGTCTCGCGAGTCCACCCGGCGCCGTCCGGCGCCGGCCTACACCTTCACCTTTCAGGCGCAGTACCCCGACCGGCCCGGCATGCTCGCCCAGATCGCCCAGGCGGTTGCCGAGGCGGGCGGGAGCATGGGCGAAATCGATGTGGTTCGCTCCACGCCGCGCTGGATTCTCAGGGAATTTCACGTCACCGCCCACGACGATGAGCACGCCCGCCAGGTGCTCGCCCGCGTCCGCCGGCTTCGCGGAGTCTCCATCAAGGCCGCCACCGACCGCGTCTTCCGCAGCCACCGCGGCGGCAAGATCGAGATCCGCAACAGGGTCCCTGTTGCCACCCTGCGCGACCTTTCGACGGTCTACACGCCTGGCGTCGCCCGGGTCTGCCTCGCCATCGAGCGGGAACCCCAGGCAGCCTACGAGCTCACCACCAAGGGCAACAGCGTGGCCGTTGTGACCGATGGGACGGCTGTCCTGGGCCTTGGCGATATCGGCCCCGCGGCGGCCATGCCCGTGATGGAGGGCAAGGCGATGCTCTTCAAGGCCTTCGGAGGCGTCGACGCCTGGCCCATCTGCCTCAACACCCGCGACCCCGACGAAATCGTTGCCGCGGTAAAGGCCATCGCGCCGGGGTTTGGCGGCATCAACCTGGAGGACATCTCCGCTCCCCGCTGCTTTGAAATCGAAGACCGCCTCCGGGCGGAACTCGATATCCCCGTCTTCCACGACGATCAGCACGGCACGGCGGTCGTGGTCCTCGCCGCGCTCATCAATGCGTTGCGCCTCGTCAAGAAAGAACCGTCGGACCTCCGGGTGGTGGTCCTGGGCGCCGGCGCCGCGGGCATCGCGTGCTCCCGCATCATCATGGCCGCCGGTGTCACCAACATCATCGGGTGCGACCGGTCGGGGATTATCTACCGCGGCCGCGCCGAGCACATGAACCCGATGAAGGAGTGGTTCGCCGAACACACCAACCCCGAAGGCCGCCGCGGCACCATCAGCGACGCGCTCGAAGGGGCCGACCTCCTCCTCGGGCTTGCCGGGCCCGATCTCGTCACTGTCGATGACCTCAAGCGCATGAACCGCGACCCCATGGTGTTCGCCATGGCCAATCCCGACCCGGAGATCCGTCCCGAGCTCGCCGCTCCCCATGTGGCAATCATGGCCACCGGCCGCTCAGACTTCCCCAACCAGATCAACAATGTGCTCTGCTTCCCCGGCCTCTTCCGCGGCGTGCTCGATGTCCGCGCGCGCGAAATCAACGAGGAGATGAAGCTCGCCGCCGCCAACGCCATCGCCGATTCCGTCTCCAGGTCCGAGCTGAGCGCCGAGTACATCATCCCGAGCGTGTTTCACCCCACGGTCTTCAAGAATGTCGCTCGCGCTGTGGCGAAAAAGGCCATCGAGACCGGGGTCGCGGCGCACCCCGCGAAGGGGACGCGCAGGCTGTTTATCTAGCGGCCAGCGGCCGCCCGCAGGTCGGCCAGGTTCTCCGCAACGCTCTTTTCCGCGTTGTAGACCGAGCTGCCGCAGACGACGATGTTCGCGCCCGCGTGGGCGCACTGGGCGATGTTGCCCACCTTTACCCCACCGTCGATCTCAATCTCCGCGCCGAATCCGCCCTCGTCGAGCATCCGCCGGATGCGCCGCACCTTTTCGAGCTGCCGCGGGATCATCTGCTGGCCGCCCCAGCCCGGGTTGATCGTCATCACCATCACCTGGTCGGCATCGGGCAGCGACTCCTCGATGGCTGCCACCGGCGTCCCCGGGTTGATGCAGACGCCCGCCCTCACGCCAAGCTTGTGGATCGAATCGAGCGTCCGGTTGATGTGCGGCGAAACCTCGATGTGCACGTTGATAGTCTGTGCCGTCTCCGCGAACTGCTCGATGAGCCGCTCCGGCTCCAGCGTCATCAGGTGAAGGTCGAATGGCAGGCTGGTGACCTTCCGGAGCGCATCGACGACCAGCCTGCCAAACGTGAACTGCGGCACGAAGCGCCCGTCCATCAGGTCCAGGTGGAGCAGATCCGCCCCGCCAGCTTCTGCTGCCCGCACCTCGTCGGCCAGCCGTCCAAAGTCGGCCGTGAGGATCGATGGAGCAATCTTCAGGAGTGTCATGCGACCATTCTCCGTGGTTTCCCGCGTGCGTTTATACTTGCCTGCGTAGGCGCCTCAACAATTATGACCGTTCGCATCGTTACCGACTCAACCTGCGACCTCCCTCCCGAGGATATCGACCGCTACGGGATCACCGTTGTCCCGCTCACCGTGTTCTTCGGCGACGAGGCACTGCTCGACCGCGTCGACGTCTCGCCGGCCGATTTCTACGCCCGCATGACCGCATTCAAGGGCCTGCCCAGGACGAGCCAGCCCTCGGTCGAGCTCTTCCAGGAGGCCTACCGGAGCCTGGCCGGCGCCGGCGTTGAGGTGGTCTCGATCCACATCTCGTCCCGCCTCTCCGGCACGTTGAACGCGGCCTCCGTCGCCCGCGAGGTCGTGAAGGAAGAAGTCCACGTCGACCTGATCGACTCATACAACGTGAGCCTGGGGCTCGGGCTCATCGTGCTGGAGGCCGCCCGGGCGGCGCAGGCAGGCGCCACCCTCCCCGAGGTTGTCGCCACCGCCCGGCGCGCCATGGATCGCGTCTCCGTGCACGTCGTCGTCGATACGCTCGAGTACCTCCAGAAGGGCGGACGCATCGGCCGGGCGCGGTCGCTCCTCGGTTCCGTCCTCAGCATCAAGCCCATCATCCGCGTGGAAGACGGCGAGGTCGCGCCGTTCGAACGGGTCCGCACCCGCGGGAAAGCCATCGAGCGCCTGTTCGAACTCGCCTCGAACATGCCGCGCGCGAAGGAGATGTTCGTCGGCTGCAGCGGAGACGACAGCGATGCGCGCGCGCTCCTCGAACGGCTTCGCCCCCACCTTCCCCACACGGCCCTGCGCCTCGGCTATCTCGGCCCGGTGGTGGGCGTCTACACTGGCCCGAACGCGCTCGGTATCGCGGCGCTGGAGCGGGAGTGAGCGCCGTGGCCACCGAGGCTGGCCGCCTCATCCGGGTGTTCGAGCTCGAACGTGATCGCGGGTTCGATAACCTCGCGGTCGTCGGTGGCCTCGACCGCATGCTCATCCAGATGGTCGAGGATGGCCTCATCCGCAAGGGGACCGCGCTCGAAGCTCGCCTCCATGCCCTCCCGCCCGGCGGGTATCGCTCCCTTGGCGCCGCCGAACGCGATGCGTGGGTCACCGCGACGCTCGTGGCGCTCCGCCGGGAGCAGATCGCGCCGGTCCGGCCCGGGCCTCAGCCGCTCCACTCTTCCAGGCCGGTCCGCACAGCCGCGCCGTCGCTCTCAACCCGGCCGGCCGCACGCGAGGGTC
>JBBIVC010000184.1:0-5051 GCA_037439905.1 Thermoflexus sp. | reverse complement strand
GCGCACCGCGGGCGGGCCGAAAGCTGGCGCTGACCGGGGACACGGCTCCGTCCTCGGCCGTGGTGGAAGTCGTGCGGAGCGCGGACGTCCTCGTCCACGAGGCGACGTTTCTCGAGGACGAGCAGGAGCGCGCCCGCGAGACCATGCACTCGACCGCCCTGGACGCGGCCCTTGCAGCCCTCGAGGCGGACGTGGGGCTGCTCGCCCTCACCCACCTCAAGGGTGCGCCGTTTGGCCCGGCGGGCTCGATGCCCTTCGCGCAGTCCTATGCCGCCGCCTCCGGCGAGGATCTCCATGGGCTCGACTTCTTTCGCGCGTTCTGGCTGTTCCAGCTCGGCGTGATCTACCACGGCTGGCGCCGCTTCAATGGCGGATCGGAACCCTGGTACACCTGGGAGCGCCTCGCCACCCTCCTCCACCAGTCACTCGCCGGGCTCCGGTGATGGACTGGCGAGCCAGCCTCGCCTCGTATCTCGCTGGCCGCCTGCCATCCGCCACGTCCGTCGAAATCGTGAACCTTCGCGCCATGCCCGCAGGCGCCAGCAACGACACCGTCGCCATCGACCTCCGCGTTGGCAGCGCCGACGGCACATTCGATGTCGCACTCGTCCTGCGTCCCCAGCGCCCCGATGGCATCCTCGCCCCGTACGACGTCCACCGGCAGTTCCGCGTGATGCGCGCCCTCCACCGCAGCCCCGTCCCCGTGCCGGCCGTCGCCTGGTACGAGCCCGACCCCTCGGTCCTCGGCGTGCCCTTTTTCCTCATGGCGCGCGTCGCCGGCGAAACCTGCCGCTCTTCTGGCATTCGCGCGGTCCACGGCTCCAGGCGGCAGCCGCCATGCTCGCCAGCATCCACTCGGTCGACTGGCGAGCCGCCGGGCTCCAGTTCCTCGCCGCAGAGCCCGATCCGCCCACGCCGCTCGCCGCCGAGGCCGGGACCTGGCGCCAGCGCGCCGAGCGCCTGCGCATCTCCCGCGCGCCACTCCTCGTGGCGCTCGGCGAATGGCTGCGCGCCAACGAACCCGCCGATGCGCGTTTCGCCCTCCTCCACGGCGACCCCAACCCCGGCAACTACCTCTTCTCCGGGAACACCATCACCGCGGTCCTGGACTGGGAGCTCGCGGCCATCGGCGACCCGCGTTCCGACCTTGGCTTCTATGCGGCGCTCCATACGGTGTTCGGTGGTATCGCCGGCTTCGCCGGGCGCACCCTCCTCTCCGAAGCGTACGAGGAGGTGACCGGCCGCCCGCTCCACAACCTCGACTACTACGAGGCCTTCGGTCTCTATCGCATGGCGATCGTGACCGCGGGTTGGGCCGGCCGCTTCGGTGGCGCCTCCAGCGGCTACAGCATGGACGCTATCGCCCGCCGGCTCGCCGTGCTGTTCGGCCCGCGGTGGGAAGCGTGAACACAAACGTCGTCCCGTGGCCTTCCTCGCTCGTCGCCCAGATCTCTCCGCCGTGCGCCCGCACGATCTCCCGCGAGATGGCCAGGCCCAGTCCATAGCCCTTGCGGCTCGTGGCCCCCTGGTTGGCGCTCCGGTAAAAGCGCTCGAACAGGTGCGGCAGGTCCTGCGCCGGTATCCCCGGCCCCGAATCGCTCACCGTCACCTGCAGCGTCCCGGGCTGCAGGTCGCGGCAACCTACCCGCACGCTTCCGCCGGCAGGCGTGTACCGGAGTGCGTTATCGAGCAGGTTGTTCAACACCTGCTCCAGCCGATCGAAGTCTCCACGTATCCGGGCATGGCCCTGCACCGCCACGTCCAGCCGCACGCCGGCCTCCTCCGCACGCAGCGCGAACACTTCGCCCACATGCTCGAACAGCTCGCGCAGGTCGACCTCCTCCTGCCGCATCGAGACCTGGCCGCTTTCGATCCGTGACAGGTCCAGCAACTCCTGCACCAGGCGCAGCACCCGGTTCGATTCGTCGCTGATGATCTTCGCCGAGCGCTCTACGCCCTCGCGGTCATCGATCGTCCCATCGAGCATCGCCTCGCTGAATCCCCGGATCGACGTCAGCGGCGTCTTGAGCTCATGCGAGATGTTCGCCAGGAAGTCCCGCAGCGTCTGCTGCGACCGTTGGACCTCTTCCGTCATCCGGTTGAAGTTCGCGGCCAGGTCCCGCACCTCCCGCGGCCCCGTCGCCGGGACCCGCTGGCGATAGTTCCCCCGCGCCACGCTCCGCGCAGCCCGTGCGATTCCCCTCAGCGGGGCCGCCACGCTCTGGCTGAACGCGAAACCCAGCACCAGCGCCGCCGCCACCGCGATCAGTCCCGAAAACAGCAGCCGCGGCATCAGGTCGCCCACGATCTCGCCGAGGCTGGCCGCCGGCCGCGCCACGATGATCGCCGCGGCATCGGTCTCCTGGAGCGCTTCAAGCACCTGCGGGTCCAGCGCCATGCTCACGCACAGCACTGGCGGCTCGCCGGGAATCTCCAGCCGGCAGCGCCGCGGCTCAGCCCCGGGGAGCGCGCTCCCTTCCGCCGCCGGCTGTTCCTTCAGGTCGCGCACCACGGCGCCATCAAGCGGCTGCTCCGGCGGCCGCGACGTGAGCCCCGGGATCACCCGCCCCTGCCGATCGACGATCGCCAGCGACGTGTCCGAGGCGACCCTCCCGCCCGTCAGGAACTGCCGTACCGCCAGCAGCACCTCGCCCGTCGCCGCCGGGTCTCCCTCTTCGATCGCCCGCTGGATCTCGGCGTTCGCCTGCGAGTTCACCAGCCGGCCCAGGTCCTCAAGGTTCCCGTAGGAGATCTGCTCCCGGTATTCGCCCATCTGCAGTAACAGGCTTAGCGCCGCTAGTGCAAGCGTCACGACGATGATGGCCAGGTACGTGAACAGCAGCCGGATCTGGAGACTACCCACCGGCCGCTCCCCCGCCCGCGCCGCAGCCCGGGCCTTCGCCTGTCGCGGCCCGTTCACCTGCTCCCGGCGCTGTGTCCTCCCTCGCGCCACGGTGGGCGGCACCTCCGCCGCGGGGTTCAGGCCGGGGTTTCGACCAGCTTGTACCCGACGCCCCGCAGGGTTTCTATCTGTACCTTCGCACGGTTCAGCTTCGAGCGCAGGTGCTGCACGTGCACGTCGACCGTCCGTGTCTCGCCCGCGAAATCGTATCCCCAGACCGAGCCCAGCAGCTGGTCGCGCGTGAGCGCGATCCCCGGGTTCTCCACAAACGCGACCAGCAGGTCGAACTCCTTCGTCCGCAACTGTAGGATCTCATCGTCCACGCGCGCCTCGCGCCGCGCCTTGTCCACCGAAAGGTTCGCCACGCTAATCGCGTTCTGGGGCTTCCGGCCCCCCTCCACCCGGTGGAGGATGCGCTTCACGCGGGCCACCAGCTCCCGCGGGTTGAACGGCTTCGACATGTAGTCATCCGCTCCGAGCTCGAGCCCCACGATCTTGTCGATATCCTCGCTCCGCGCCGTGAGCATCAGCACCGGCGTGTCGTGTTCGCGCCGCAGCTCCCGCAGCACCTCGAACCCGTCCATCCCCGGCATCATCACATCGAGCACCACCATCGCCGGTGGCGACTGCGCGAACCGGGCCAGCGCCTCCGTCCCGTTCGTCGCATGCTCGACCGCGTAGCCCTCCTTCTCCAGGTAGAGCGCATTCAGGTCGCGGATATTGCTTTCGTCGTCGACCAGCAGGATCTTCTGCGCCACGTTCGGGGCTCCCGGTCCGGCCCTTCTCAAAACGGCGGACGCCTTGCCTCAAGTATGCGCCGAGGGCTCCGGGCCTGCCACCCGGGAATTCCCGGGACGGGGCTGGCACGCCTGGAGCCCTCGACAACCAGAGGGTTGCAAGCGGGCCGGGGCCGTCGTCCTTCCCGCTACTATCCGGATATTCGGCCCTCCTCGTAAGGCGCACATGCGGCCTCTGCAAACTCCCTGTAAAACCTGCGCCTGGCGCCCGCAGGCCGTTAATCTGTGGTTAAACCCCCCACCCTAGCCTGCGCTTGAAGCTCAAGAATCCACACAGGGGTAGAACTCTCCACATGCTTCACAGTCTCCTGAAGGGCAAGCGAGCCTACCTGCTCGCCGCAGCCGTCTCCCTCGTCGCTCTCGCTGCCGTTGCCTGCGGCGGCGACGATGACGACGACGAAAACGGAGGGGGTGCCACGCCTCCCGATACTTCCGGCCTCGATTACGGCAGCCTTTCCGGCGAAGTCCGCATCGATGGCTCCTCCACCGTCTTCCCCATCTCCCAGGCCGTCGCCGAGGACTTCGGCAAGGCCGCGAAGAACGTCCGCGCGAACGTTGCCCTCTCCGGCACGGGCGGAGGCTTCGAAAAGTTCTGCCGCGGCGAAATCCAGGTCTCCGATGCCTCTCGCCCCATCAAGGACAGCGAGAAGGAAGCCTGCGCCAAGAACAACATCCCGGCCGATGACATCGTCGAGATCCAGGTTGCCATCGACGCGCTCACCGTGGTCGTTAACCCCCAGAACACCTGGGCCAGGTGCATGACCACCGCGCAACTCCAGCTCGCCTTCAAGAACGGCGGCGCCTCGAAGTGGAGCGATATCGACCCCTCCTGGCCGAACGAAACCATCAAGTTCTACTTCCCCGGCGCCGACTCCGGCACCTTCGACTACTTCAAGGAAGCCATCAAGCTCCGCGGCGAGGAAAACAAGGAGCCGGCGCACCGCTCCGATGGCACCGCCTCCGAAGACGACAACGTCCTCGTCCAGGGCATCGAAGGCGATAAGAACGCCATCGGCTACTTCGGCTTCGCCTACTTCGAAGAGGCCGGCAAGAAGCTCACCGCGGTCCAGGTCGACGGCGGCAAGGGCTGTGTCGAACCGACATTCGATAACGCGCTCAGCGGAAAGTATGTCCCCCTGAGCCGCCCGCTCTTCATCTACACCACGAAGACCCTCCTCAAGGAGCGGCCTGAAGTGCTCGGCTTCGTCAAGTACTACGTCGACAACATGCAGGACCTCGCTGCCGAGGTCGGCTACATCAGCCTTCCTGACGACCTCCTGGCGGAGCAGCAGAAGAAGGTCGAGCCGTTCTTGCCCTAGCACCAGCCCTGGGCGGGCGCCGGCCGGGACCAA
>JBBIVC010000183.1:0-5053 GCA_037439905.1 Thermoflexus sp. | reverse complement strand
GGCGGGGCTGATCCGGCGGCTCGGTGGTTCGTACGAGCTGGCGCACGTGGGCGGCCTGGCGAAGAGCGCGCCGATACTGGCGGCGCTGTTCTTCATCCCGGCATTCAGCCTCGGCGGGATACCGCCGCTCTCGGGCTTCTTCGCGAAGTTCGTACTGGTCCGGGCGGCTGCGGACGAACGCGAGTACGTGGCGCTGGCCTTCGTGCTCGGGGTGGGGCTCCTCACCCTGCTATCGATGACCAAGATCTTCGTCGAAGCGTTCCTGAAGCCGGCGCCAGGGCAACCCTCCTCACCGCCGCGAGCGGCCAATGGCTGGCATTATGCGCCGATCGCGGGGATGGCCGTGCTCACACTCGTCATCGGGTTCGCGGCCGAGCCATTTCTTTCGGCGGCGGACGAAGCAGCCAGCCAGCTCATGGAGCCGGACCGATACATCACCGCCGTACTGGGAGGCCCCGAATGATCGGCCTGTTGTGGATACTTCTCCTTGCCTTGGCCTGGACCGCGGTGAACGGCGAGTTCACCGGGGGGCAGCTGACTGTGGGGCTCGTGCTGGGCACGCTCATCACGCTCTTCGTGCGCGCACCCGGGAACGATTACCTGCGCAAAGCCATCGTCCTTATCGGGTTCATCGGCTTCTTCCTGTGGGAGCTGGTGGTGGCCAATCTGCGCATGGCACGCGACGTGCTCTCTCCCCGGCCCCGGTTCGCGCCGGGCGTGATTGCGGTCCCGCTCGACGTGAAGGGAGATGGCCAGATTACGGCGTTTGCGAACCTTCTGACGCTCACTCCCGGCACCCTCTCGCTCGACGTCTCGCGCGACCGGAAGGTGCTCTACATCCATGACATGTATGCCGCAGACCCCGAGGCGAGCCGGGAGGCAGTGAAATCGGGGTTCGAACGCCGAATCCGGAGGCTCTCGCTGTGAACGGGACGATGCCGGTCGACGGATTCATCGAGGTTAGCGCGATGGCGATGATGAGCGCCGGGGTTGTGCTCGCGATGGTCCGGCTCGTGCGTGGCCCGAGCCTGCCGGACCGCGTGGTGGCGCTCGACCTGATCACGATGCTCGGACTCGGGATGCTCGCCGTCTACTCGATGTCGACGGGGCGGACGGCCTACCTGGACGTGGGGATCGTGCTGACGCTGGTGACGTTCATCGCGACCATCTCGTTTGCGTACTTCATCGAGAAGGGCACGGGCCGCGGAGGGGGAGCGTAGTGGTTGCGGTCGTCCCGGGAGTCCTGGTGCTGATCGGGTCGGCGCTGATGCTGATTGCATCCGTCGGCGTGGTGCGCATGCCCGACCTTTTCACGAGGATGCAGGCGACAACGAAGGCGGCCACGCTGGGGGCCGGGCTGGTCCTGCTCGGGACTGCCGTGCATTTCGCGACCTTCAGTGTGAGCACGCGGGCGGTGGCGGCGATCGCGTTCGTGCTGCTCACCGCCCCGATCGCGGCTCATCTCCTGGGGCGCGCGGCATACTTCTTGGGGGTGCCGCTCTGGGAAGGGTCGGTGAGGGATGAGCTCCGGGACCGGTACGACTGGGAGACCCACGTGCTCGCCTCGACAGCGCCTCCCGGGGGTGCCATCCGGCCGGGCCCACCGCGCGCCGAAACGCCACCGTTGGGGGACCCGTCAGGGGAGTAGCAGCATCGCATCGCCGAAGCTGTAGAAGCGGTAGCGTTCGCGCACGGCCTCGCGATAGGCGCTCAGCACGAACTCCGTCCCGCCAAAGGCACAGACCAGCATGAGCAGCGTCGAGCGCGGCAGGTGGAAGTTGGTCATGAGCACATCGACCACATGGAATGGGTCCCCCGGGAGGATGCGAAGTGAGGTCCAGCCCTCATACGGCACGATCGATCCGCGTTCGCGGGCGACGTGCTCCAGTGTGCGTACCACGGTCGTGCCGACGGCAACCACGCGCCGCCCGCCGGCCTTTGCGCGGCTGATGGCCCCGGCGGCAGCGGGAGGGACGGTGACGTGTTCGGCGTGGAGCTGGTGTTCGCGCGGGTCGTCGACGGTTACGGGCTTGAAGGTGCCGGGCCCGACTTCGAGCGTGACGGCCGTGCGCTCGATCGCTCGCGCTTCGAGCCGATCGAGCAACCCGGGCGTGAAGTGGAGGCCGGCGGTCGGGGCGGCGGCGCTTCGCGCTTCGCGAGAGTAGACCGTCTGGTAGCGCTCGGGGTCTCCGTGGAAGTCATGGATGTACGGTGGGAGCGGCACCGACCCAACCGTCGCGGGGTCGAACGGGTGGTCGAATTCGAGGACCACGGTTTCCTTCGCCCGGGCGGCGACGATGGCCCCAAGGGGGCCCTCGTGGGTTTCGAAGACGAAGCGGCGGCCGGGCAGGGCGCGCCTCGCGGGCCGGAACATGACCTCCCAGCGGACGTCGGTGAAGGGACGGACGAGGAGCGCCTCGACGGCGCCGCCGGTATCTTCGCGGCGGCCGAGGAGGCGGGCAGCCATGACGCGGGTGTCGTTGACCACCAGGAGGTCGCCGGGGGTGAGGATGCCGGGGAGGTCGCGGACGACGTGGTGTTCGATGGCGCGACGGCCAACGCGCAACACCATGAGGCGGGCGCTATCGCGGGGCTCGGCCGGCTGTTGGGCGATCAACTCGTCCGGGAGTTCGAACGCGAAGTCCTCGGTGCGCATGGCTTTCAGGATTGCGCCTTCCCGGTGCCCGGTCTACGGTGACGGCGAGGTGCAGCCCATGGCGAACAACAATGGCGCGTCGGCGAAGGTCTCGGAGGAGCGGTACGAGGAGGTCACGACGACACGCCTGAGCCTCGACCGGAGCGCCATCCGCCGCGTGCAGGCGGACGAGGTGACCATCGACAAGAGCGCCGTGGGCGTGGCGCGGTTCGACCGGGGAACCATCCGCCAGTCCTCGGCCGGGATTGTCGCCGGCCGCTCGGTGGCGGTGGACGAAGTACGCACGGGCATCCTGATCTCGCCGGTGGTGCGGGGGGATGTCCACACGCTGCTCGACATGCGGTCGGCGGTCGCTATCGGATTTGGGATGGTGCTGGGGAAAGTGCTGCTTGCCGGGGTCCGCGGCGTGGTGCGACGGGTGACTGGCTGATTTCGGACTCGGAAAGCAGCCGGTTGGTTTCGTCGGTGCGAAGCTGGCCGCAGGCCGCCGAGATTTCGGTTCCTTTTTCGACCCGCACAGTGCAGTTCACGCCGGCCTCGCGCAGCACGCGCTCGAAGGCGAGGACTGCGCGCCGCTGGGGCCGGCCGAAACCGCCTGCCGTGGGATTCACGGGGATCAGGTTTACGTGGATGCCTGAGTTCTTCAGGAGGCGCGCAAGCTCCGCCGCGTGCTCTTCCGCGTCGTTCTCCCCTGCGATGAGCGCGTATTCGAACGTCACCCGGCGGCCTGTCTTCCGGAAGTAGCGCCTGGCGGCGGAGACAAGGTCGCCCACGGATGTGGGGCCGGCCGTGGGCACCAGGCGCTGACGCAACGCATCGTTGGGAGCGTGCAGGGAAATCGCCAGCCCCACCTGGAGGCCTTCGCCGGCGAGCCGATCGATGGCATGGATGAGCCCGACAGTCGAGATGGTGACGTGGCGCTGACCGAGGCCGAACGCCCGGGGATGGGTGAGCAGCCGCACGGCCCGGATGGTCTCGGCGTAGTTGGCGAGGGGTTCGCCCATGCCCATGAAGACGACGTTGGTGACGTGCTCGCCCCGCTCGCGCAGGAGGCGGGCGACATGCAGCACCTGCGCCACGATCTCCTCGGCCCGGAGGTTGCGCTCGAAGCCCATCTGCCCGGTCGCGCAGAAGACACATCCCATGGCGCACCCGGCCTGGGTCGAGACACAGACGGTCGAGCGCGGGTGGCGGTCGCCCGGTTCTGGGTATTGCATCAGGACGGTCTCGATGAGCGTCCCGTCGTGCATGCGGAGGAGGAGCTTGGTGGTGAGACCGTCCTCGCTGGTCACGCGGCGGACTTCCATCGCCAGGTCGAGCGTGAGGTGCTCGCGCAACCGGGAACGCAACGCCGCGGGGAGCTGGCGGACGTCGTCGAGGGAGGCCGGCGAGTCGTGCCACGCGGCGCGAAGGAGCTGCCCGGCGCGGTAGCCCGGCTGCCCGAGTTGCGCCACCAGGGCGTCAACTTCCTCGGGGAGCATGCGGTAGAGCGAAACCTGCCCATCCGTCATGCGAGGCCCACCTGCGCATCGAGAGCGCCCCGTTCGCCTGCGAGGAACTGCTCGCCGGTGAGCCGCCTCCCACCGGGCCGCTGGACTTCCTCGAGCACCAGCCAGCCCCCGGTGAAGCCAATCGCGGGCGACCTGCCGATGATGGCGGTGGTCCCGGGAGAAGCGGGTTCGCCCGGCTCGATTCGCGCGCGCCAGATCGCGAGCCGCTCCGAACGATAGAGCACGAAAGCGCCGGGCCAGGGGTTGTAGGCGCGGACGGCGCGCTCGGCCTCTGCCGCCTGCATGTTCGTCCTGAGGTGGCCATCTTCCTTGCGGACGAGGCCGCAGTACGTTGCCGCCGACTCGTCCTGCGGGAGAGGCTCGATCTCTCCCGAGAGCCATTTGGGGAGGACCCGGACCAGATCCCCGGCGCCGAGGTCTGCCAGGCGTTCTTCGAGCGAACCGGCCGTGTCGGCGGGCAGGATGGGCGTTTCGACACGGGAGAGGACCGGGCCGGCGTCCATCTTGCGGACGAGTTTCATGATGCTGACGCCGGTCACCTGGTCGCCCGCAAGGATGGCGGCGGTGATCGGCGAAGCGCCGCGCCAGCGGGGGAGCAGCGAGGCGTGGACGTTCAGGCAGCCATACGGAGGGATGTCGAGGATGGCCTGGGGAAGGATCTTGCCGTAGGCAGCGACGATGAAAACATCGGCCTGGAGGGACAGCAGCTGCGCCCGCACTTCGTCGTCGCGCAGCGATTCGGGTTGCATCACTTCGATGCCGAGTTCAAGGGCGGCAAGCTTGACTGCAGGGGGCTGGAGGCGCCCACCGCGGCCCGCGGGCCGGTCGGGCTGGGTGACCGCCGCCGCAATGCGGAAACCGGCCGCGACCAGCGCGCGCAGCGAGG
>JBBIVC010000182.1:1493-5055 GCA_037439905.1 Thermoflexus sp. | reverse complement strand
CGGACCTGGTGGCGATCCTGGACCGCATCCTCGGTACGCGGCCGTTGCGCGAGTGGGGGCCGATTTTCGACGCGCATGACGTGTGGTTCGCGCCCGTGCAGACGACAGCCGAGGCGGTCCAGGACCCGGTCATCCGGGCCGCCGGGGCAATCGTCACGATCGATTCGCCGGAGGGGCCAAAGGAGCAGGTGGCGACCCCGGTCGAGTTTTACGGCACGCCGGTAGAGCCGGGTAACTGGGCTCCGGAGCTTGGCCAGGACACGGAGACCATCCTGCTGGAATACGGTTACGACTGGGACCGGATCGCATCGTTGAAGGAGCTGGGGGCGATTCCTTGACGTCGCGGCGGGTGTGGCTGGCGCGGCTGCCAGAGATGAGGGTCGCCTACTTCGAAGTGGATATTGGGGGCGGTGACGGCGCCCCGGGGGAGATCGTCGCCGGAGCTCGCGAGGCGCGGGCGGTGACGGCGCGCCGGACCTTTCGCGGGCCTGGGACGAATTCAACGCGTGGCGGGTGCAGGCACGGCCAGCGCTCGGGCGGATCGACATCGCGGCGATCGGCTGGATGGTTGAATCGGACGATGGGCGGCCGCGCTACCGTACGGGCGTGCCGATCCGGAGCGACTACGCGCCGCCGCCACCGGCGAAGACGGCGTTCTTCCCGGGAGGCTCATTCGCATACGCCTACGCGGATGACGTGGACGAGATCGAGGCCGCGGCGGAGGCAGTGCGCGAGTGGGTTGAGGCGCAGGGGCTGATGGCCCGGTCCGGGCTGATCGAGGTGTACAAGTTCCACTACAACCTGGACCAGCACCCCTGCGATTGTGGGGTGCTGGTGGAGCGTGCTGATGGTTCGGAGCCGGTGGCCGCGGGCAGAGGCCACGCGAGCCCGCTTCCCATCGCCCGGAGTTAGCCTGGCGGAGCAGGCTGGCGGGCGAGGTTCGCCTGACCGTGGCGCATCGGTTCGGGGACCAGGAAGAACATGATGGCCGCGCCGGCCAGGCCGATTCCCCCGGTCACGAGTGAGGCGGCGCCGAGCGACGCGGCGGCGGTCACCCCGCTGACGAGGAGCGGCCCGCCGGCGGTCCCCAGGTCGCCGATGAGGCGCCAGACGCCGAGGAACTCGCCACGGGCGATGGCTGGCGAGAAGTCGGCGCCGAGGGTCATGTTGATCCCGCTGCCGAGGCCGTTGCCAAAGCCGGTGACAAGCCCGGCGGTGAGCAATCCCGCGAAGGAGCCGGTGAGCGGGATCATCAGCATGCCGGCGGACATGATGAGCAGGCAGGGGATGGCCGTCCACTTTCGGCCCCAGCGGTCCATCGCGATGCCCACGGGGTAGAAGACGGTCATATCGATGGCGGAGGAGAGGCCGAAGATGACGCCCACCTGTGCGGCATCGAGGCCGGCATGGTCGCCCCAGAGGGGGATGACGGCCTGGCGCGAGGCGCGCAGGACCTGGATGGCGACGGTGGCGAGGCCAGCGGTGGCGAAGACGCGGCCGTGGTCGCGGACGACACCGACCAGGCGCCTGTGGGCGGCCTGGGTGTGGACCTCGGAGACGCGTTCGGGTTCGCGGACGAAGATGAACATCGCGGCGGCGGCAACCAGCGCGAGCGCGGCCTGGATGTAGAAGGCGGCTTCGCTGCCGAGCCAGGTGGCGCCGAACCCGCCGACGAATGGGCCGACGAAGTTGCCCACGCGGTTGGAGCCCCCGAGGAGTGAGAGCACGCGCCCGCGCTGTTCGATTGGGGAGGAGTCGGTGGCGTAGGAGAGGCGGGCAAGCATCCAGATGGCCCACGAACAGCCCATGATGAACACGAGCGGCGCGAGGACGTAGGGCGAGCTGGTAAGGCCAGCGCCAACGGCGACGACCGCGAGCGCGATGGTACCGACGAGCATGGCGCCGCGTTCTCCGAGGCGGGTCACAAGCACGCCGGCGGGGATATCGAACACCATGGTGCCGATGCCGCGAAGCGCGACGAGCACCCCGGCGAAGGCGACGGAGGCCCCGAGATCGAGCGCATAGAGGGGGAGCACCGGGATGACCGCGCCCTGCCCCACCGCGAAGAGAAAGGTCGGGAGATAGACGGAAGCGAAGAGAGAGCGAATGCGAAATGCGGGGGCGCCGCCGGGGGATGCCACGTCCGCACTGTACGGGCGGCGCGGCTGGAAGCGCCAGTTCGGGAGGTCTACCGCAGGTAGTTGAGGAGCGACATGTTGCTGGTGCGGCCGATGGCGCCGAGCGCCGCTTCGAGGGCGTTCTGGGCAGCGGTGAACTGGACGATAGTCTGGGCGATATCGATGTCCTCGATGTCGGCGCGGAGCTCCTGGAGGTTGGTATCGGTTTCTTCCGAGCGGTAGAGGGTGGCCTCGAAGCGGTTGAGGCGGGCGCCCACATCGGCGCGCGTGTTCAGGACGCTATCGAGCGCACGGTCGATATCGGCGAGGGAATTGCCGATGGTGGCGCCGGGAGCGCTGGCACGCAGGTTATCGCGCAGGGCGATGAGGTCATCGAAGATGCCGCCGAACACCTGGCCGCCGATGACGTTGACGGCGACGGCGTCCTGGGCGGAGATGCGACGGGTGCGGAGTCCGTTATCGCCCTGCCAGGTGATCGCCACGGGCGGGTTGCCGGCGACGTTGAAGGCCGGGGTCTGGGTCTGGTGTCCGCTGAAGATGTAGACCCCGCCAAAGTTGGTATTGGCGACCTGGGCGAGCTGCTGGATGAGCTGGTCCATCTCTGCGGCGATGTTGTTTTTCTCGCTGGCGCCGAGGGTGTCGCTGGCTGCCTGGACCGTCAATTCGCGGGCGCGCTGGAGGATGTCGGTGGCGCTGCTGAGAGCGGACTCGGTGACGTTGAGGAAGGCGGTGCCGTTTTCCAGGTTGCGGCGCATCTGGGCTTCGAAGGCGATGTTCTTGCGGTGCTGCATGGCCAGGGCAGCGCCGGACGGGTCGTCGCTGGCGCGGTCGATGCGGCGGTTGGTGGCGAGCTGGCGCTGGACGCGGTCGGCGCGCTCGCTGGCGGCGGACATGTAGGAGACCTGGTTGTGGACGCGGGACTGCTCGCTCAGCCTCATGATGGTTACCTCGTAACGCCGGTGCGGTTGATGAGGGTGTCGAGCATGTCATCGATGGTGGTGATGACACGGGCCGCCGCGTTGTAGGCGTGCTGGGCGGCGCTGAGGTTGGTGACCTCCTCATCGATGGAGACGCCATGGACGGACTGGCGGAGCGCGTCGATGTGGTCGACCAGGAGACCGGATGACTGTTCGAGGCCGAGCGCGCGGTTCACATCGGCGCCAAGGACGGAGACAAGGTTTCCATAGAACGTGGATGGCGAGGTTTCGACCTGGAGCTGGTTGTTGCCAGGGGCAGTGAGGTCGGCCACCTGTGCGGCCGCGGAATACACCCCGGCAGAGGAGATGGTGAGCGTGGCAACCGGGTTGCCGCCGTTGGTGAAGGTGAGCGTAAAGGCGCCCGGCCCGGCGGCTGCGGGGGTGGCGGTCCCAATGGTGTTGCCATTGAGCCGCAGCTCGAGCGTGCCGGAGGCGGGCGGGTTTTCG
>JBBIVC010000182.1:0-1439 GCA_037439905.1 Thermoflexus sp. | reverse complement strand
GACCTGGTTGCCGGGGCTCAAGGATTCGCCGACCACCAGTTGGCTGGCAGCCGAGCCGGCGATCATGTTCGCGGCGAGCTGCAGGTTGGCGATGGCGAGCGCGTTCGAGGGGTCGCCCGGTGCGCCGGGGGCGCTAGCGGCGGCGATGCTGGAGGGGCTGGTGGCGAGGGCGGGGTTGAGCTGGATGTTCGAAGCGTCGGTACCGGTGAAGAAGTCGAGGCCCGTTGTGACGCCGTCGAGCCCATAGCCGCGGCGGTGGAGCGAATTGACGCCGTTGATGAGGCCGCTGGCGAGGGTGTTGAGCTTGGCGATGAGGTCCGGGAAGGCTTTGTCGCGCGCATCGAGGATGCCGCGGAGCTCGCCGGAGCTGACCTGCACAGCGTCGTTATCCATGGCGAAGACGAGCTTGAGCATGCCCGGATTGCCGGGATCATCGACGGCCTGGACGGTGCGGGCGGATGTCCCGAAGACGAGCTCGTGGGTCCCGAGGTAGACGGTCACCTCGCCGGTATCGGCCTCGCTGTAGTGGATGTCGGCAAGCTTCGAGAGCTGGTCGAGGAGGAGGTCGCGGCGGTCGCGGAGGTCGTTGGCCATATCGCCGTTGAGCTCAACCTGCTTGACCTGGAGGTTGAGGGTGGCGATTTCGCCGGCGTAGGCGTTGATTTCGTTGGCGATGCCGGCGACTTCCTGGTTGAGGTCGGTGCGCTGCTGGGTGAGCTGATTGTGGGCGGCCTGGAGGCGCATGGTGAAGGTGGTGGTGGCGTGGACCAGGGCGGTACGGGCGGCGGATGACTCCGGGTCGTTGGTGAGATCGTGCCAGGCGGCCCAGAACTTCCCGAGAAGGGCGGAGATCCCGTCGTCGGACGGGTCGTTGAAGACGACCTCGGCGTTTCGGAGCGGCCGGGCAAAGGCGCTGTACTGTCCCTGGCTGGAGAGGGCCTGGCGGGCCTGGAAGTCCATGAAGATGTCGCGGATGCGATTGACATCCCTGGCGTCGACGCCGAAGCCGGGGCGGCCCAAGAGGTTATCGCGGGAGAAGTGGTCGCTGCCATCGAGGCCGATGGGGCGCAGGAGGACACGCTGGCGTGAGAAGCCGGGGGTCTGGGCGTTGGCGATGTTGTGGGAGGCGACATCGACGGCGAGCTGGTGGGCGCGGAGCGCCTTGACCGCGGTATCGAGACCGATGGAGAGGCCCACGCGTTCCTCCTATGCGCTCCGGGAGACGAAACCGCTGCCCTCGCCGGCGTTGCGTTTGCCGCGGGCGCCATAGGTGGGCGAGGTGAAGCCACCGACGAGGTTGGCCCAGCGTTCGCGCAACTTCATGGCATTGAGGAGCAGGGTGGCGTTGCGCTCCTGGGCGTCCTTCAGCTCGCGGGCACGGACGGAGAGGGCGAGACGAGCTTCGGCGAACCCGGTCACGCCGAGATCGTCGGCAAGCG
>JBBIVC010000181.1:0-5057 GCA_037439905.1 Thermoflexus sp. | reverse complement strand
TCGCGGTCTTTTCGCTTGTCGCGGTTATCCAGCACCTGGAAGATGGCGCGCCGCGTGACGTAGGTGAACACGCGTTGCACCAGCCCGGGGAAGCGCTCCCACTTTGGCGAGACGGGTGGCCGCTCGTCGGAGCAGAAGCGGATGAGCGGTTGCATCGTCACATCCCACTGGAGCGAGGCGCGGGCGGCGGCCAGGTTCGCCTTGCAGCGCGCGTGGAACTCCCGGTCGTCGATCAGCTTCTCGATGGCGCGGGCCAGCGCCTCCGGGTCCTCCTCGGGCACCACGAGCCCCCAGCCGTTCCGCGCGACCTCCTCGGCGAGAACGTCGCCATGCGTGCAGATGAACGGCAGTTCGGCCCAGATGAGGTCGACGAAGCGCGTACGGTGGGAGTAGCGGGTCTCCAGGTTGTCGAAGTAGGAGCAGACGGAGATATCCGCTTCCTGGACGTAGCGTTTCGCCGCCTCGTGCGAGACCCAGCCTTCCTCGAAGAAAACGGTCCGGTTGAGCTGGCCGTTGCTGGCGGCGATGGCCTTGGCATCCTGGAAGCGGACGCCCTTGCCCAGGTCCTTGATGCCGGGGTACGAAGCGCCGAGGAAGAGCAGCTTGATGTCGTCGCGGCCGAGGATGCGCAGCGCCTCGAGCAGTGTCGCCGGGTCGTACCACTGGATGATGCCGCCGTTCCAGATGATGATCCTGTCCGTTTCCTTGAAGCCCGGGTGGACACCGCGAAGCACGTTGCGCCCGGGTTCGGGAAGCTCGGGCCGGATGCCGTGAGGGGCTGAATCGATGTAGCGGCGGAGCGTCGCATCGTTGTCGTAGGCGTTGGGCGAGATGAGCCCGAGCGAGATCATCATGCCGATGTAGCTATCCCGCTGCCGTTCGTTGCAGGTGAGGACGAAGTCGGCCATGGTCAGCTGCATGGCCAGCACGGTGCGGGTGCGCTGCACCCAGGCGTGGCGTTTGTAGCCCTGGTGGTGCTGCCGCCCGACCTCCATCCACTCCATGGCGTACTGCGAAAAGAGGTCGACCACGATCCGCCGCCACGGGAAGAATGCCGCCAGGTGAGGGGGAAGCCCGGAGGAGATGATGATGTCATGCCGGGCGACGAGCCCCAGGAGGTTGCGCGCGCTCCAGCGGACGACCTGGTAGGCGCCATCGGCCGGCTGCTCGAAATCATGGTTGGGCGCGCCGAGGGTGACACGCGCGCCCGGCACGTGCTCGGCGAGGACACGCGCCTGCGCCGTGGCCCGGATGCCGGGCGCCGACATGTGGCTGCCAAGGTGTCCGCGGGCAAGGATGAGGATGCGGGGGCCCATCGCGCCGAAGCGTACCGGGAGCCGGGGGAAGGGAGAAGTCACCGCCGGGCACCGGACCGCGCCGGGGCCCCGGCTGTAAGATTCGCGCCACCCGCCGGTCCTATCCGCAGCACACGCACAACGGGACGCCGAGATGCTCTTCGAAACCTTTTGCATGGTCTTCGACCGGTCACCGGGCAGGAACGGGCCATTCCGGCACGCTTTCGATTGGACCCTGACGCTCGCGATAGCAGCCGCGGGAGTGCTGCTGCTGCGCGACGCGATGGCTGGCCGCGACTACCCCTGGAGCCAGGGCAAGGTGTTCTTCGCCGCCGTGCTGTTCTGGATTGCCGCAATCCGCGCGCGCAACGGCGTGGCCCGGCTGCTCCGTGGCCGCGCAACCGGCGATGCGCTCGGCTGGCTCGTTTCCCGCCTGGACCGGGGGCTGATCCTGGCGCTGGTCTGGTTTCCCGGGCTGGCGGTCGGCTGGTACTCGATCGAGGCGGCCAACCGGCCCTCACGCAATTCCCGCGGGCAGGACATCTGCGACGTTTCGAGCGCGCAGTTCTGTGTCTCGGGCCCGCGCGCCCTCATCCCGTGGGCGATCATCCTGCTCGTGTTCTCCGCGTTCGCCACCTGGTTCTTCCTGCTCGGCTGGGGCCGCGGGCGGAGGCGAGACGAAGAAGCCCCCCGCTCTCCCTCGCAGGCCGCCCGCGAGCGTGTCGAACGCCTCATCCCGGCGAACGAACCGGGCGCACCCGGCCCGGTTGAGACCTACGACCCGCGGGTACGGGCGCGAGCGGTCGACCGCGACTTCGAAAGCGGCATGGACCGCCTGGCGGAGCTCGTCCGGATGAAGCAGGACGGCCACATCACCGGGGAGGAGTTCGAGCGCCTGAAGCGCGAGATTGTCTTGCGGGCGACCGACGGGACGTAACCCTGCCGGCAGACCCCCTTTGCTCAAGAACTGGCGCCAAAACGCCACGGGTCCGATGCCGCGGCGATTTGCGGTCGCGTGTTGGAACCCTGAAGGGCCGCGTTTCCCGTAGACTGCGCGGGCAGACACACGCTCACGGGAGCACCCATGCCGTTCACCGACCGCTACGGCCTCGCCCTCACCACCTCGTCGGCCAGGGCGGCCGACCTGTACTCGCGGGGCCTCGACCACGCGCTTGCCGCGGAGGCCCAGGCCGAGCAGTGCTTCGCTTCGGCGCGCGAGGAAGACCCCGGCTTTGCCCTGGCCCACATCGCCGAGGCGCGCATGCTCCAGTTCCGGGGGATGCCGGCCGAGGCGAAGGCCGCGGCGGCCCGCGCCCGTGAGCTCGCGCCCGGCGCAACTCGCCGCGAACAGCAGCACATCGAGTGCATGGCCACCGCCGTCGATGGCGACCCGGTCGGGGCACTCGCGAAGCTTCGCGCCCACGTCGCGGAATTCCCCCTCGATGCGTTCGTCCTCTCCCAGGCCTGCGGTGTGTACGGGCTCATCGGCTTCAGCGGCAGGCTCGAGCGCAACGAGGAGCAGCTCGCCCTCCTCGAACCCCTGGCCGCGGCCTACGGCGACGACTGGTGGTTCCTTTCGCAGATCGCCTTCGCCTACAACGAGCTTTTCCGCCACGACGAGGCGCGCAGCGCCGTCGAGCGCTCGCTCGCCGGTTACGAACGCAACGGCCATGCCTCCCACACGGTCGCCCACATCGCCTACGAAACCGGCGACGCCGAAGGCGGCGCGGCCTTCCTGCGCGAATGGCTCATCGGATACGACCCGGCCCACCAGCTCTACGGCCACAATCACTGGCACCTGGCCCTCTTCGAGCTCGCTGCGGGCAACCTGGACCGCGCGCTCAAGCTCTACGACACGGTCATCCGGCCACCGGTGGCGACTTCCTCAGCGCTCGGGACGATCGCGGATGCGGCGTCGCTCCTGTGGCGGTGCACGCTCACCGAACGCCCCGCGAACGAGCTCCCCTGGGAGGAAGTCGCGGAATTCGCGGCGCGCTCGTTTCCGCGTTCGAGCATGGTGTGGGCCGATGCGCACTGCATGATGGCGTGGTGCGCCACGAACGACCATGCGCGCCTCACAACGCTCATCGGCCAGCTGCGCGACCGCGCGGCAGGGGGCAAGGTCTATGCCGGGCCGATGCTGCTCACGCTCGCCGAAGGCTACTCGGCATTCGCGGCGGGGGAATGGAACCTGGCCGCCAACCTGTTCGAAACGGCCGCGCCCGAGTTCATCCGCCTTGGCGGCAGCCACGCCCAGCGCGACGTGTTCGAGGAAACGCTTATCGAGGCCAACATCCGGGCCGGGCGCATCGAACGCGCGCGGAGCCTGCTCGAACGACGGCTGGAGCGGCGGCCCAACGGCCGGGACGCGCGCTGGCTGGCACGCATCAACGAACGTTACGCGGCGGCGCCAGCCTGAGACTGGCCAGCGTGAGCCCCCGTTTGGTGAAGATTCTGCGCTGTTATGCGGTTGAAATGCCCGGCTGCCGGTCTGCAGCGCTTCCGTGATGTGGCCGGGTCCACCATGGCGGGCAGCGCCCCGCAACGGAGGAACCGCCATGAGCATGACATCCCACATCCACCACCCGGCGGCGGGCGCGTCGCTCTGGACCGCCGATGGCAAGCAATTCGGCTACGTGAAGGAGGTGAGAGGCGACTACTTCAAAGTCGATATCCCCTGGTCGCCGGACTACTGGCTGGCGTGCGCGCACATCGCGAAGCTCGACGGGCCGCGGGCAGTCCTCCGCCTCCGGCAGGACGAACTGGAGGCGCACCGGCTCGAACAGCCGGGGCTCGATGCAGCCACGGAGCAGGCGCCGGCCGTCTTCACAGCCGAGGAAGTCGCCAATCAGCGGGAGCGCATGGAACGAGAGCTCGAACTCCAGAAGGAGCGGATGCGGGCGAGCCTGCAATAACCCGCAGCCCGCTCCAGCCTCCACGGGCGGCTCCTCCCACCGGGGCCGCCCGTTTCTTTCGCCAGCTGCTGTCGCGCTGCCACCGGCGTGTGGGAGGTGGCATGCCCTGTGCGCCACGGTGGCGGGACCAGGTCTTCTCCGAGGTCCCTCCCATGGCCATCACCGTCCTCGATCCCTCGTTCTCCTCGCCGCCCTGGCTGCGGGCGCTGGGCGCCGTTGCCCGGGCCGCGTTCCAGCTCCCGGTGGCCGCCCTGCGCCACCCCGGGAAGCGGCTGGCCATCAACCGCGCCAGCGGCCGGGTGGTGTTGCGGTGAGCGAGGAGGTGCCGGTCGGCCGGCTGGTCTCGGTCATCGTGGCGGTCCTCGCGGCGGCGCTGCTCATCTCTCTGGCGGGGCTGGTGGTGCTGGGCGCCACCGGCGGCGACGCGGCGATCGGCACCACGCTGACGCACATCATCGAGGCGGTGCTGGCCCGGCGCGAGGTACCTGCTACGGCTCTCTACGTCTTCCCCACCAAGGCGCTCGCACAGAATCAGGCCGGATTCCTCGCCCGGCTGAGTCTCGCCAGCGTCACGGCCTGCGTCTACGACGGGGATACACCCCGCCAGGACAGAGCATGGATCAGGCGCACGGCCAACGTGATCATCACCAATCCCGACATGTGCCATTACGGCATCCTGCCGAACCATTCCAAGTGGG
Source organism: Thermoflexus sp. (assembly GCA_037439905.1). Lineage (GTDB taxonomy): Bacteria > Chloroflexota > Dehalococcoidia > Tepidiformales > Tepidiformaceae > Amarobacter. Next base: position 149 of record JBBIVC010000181.1, on the reverse strand, counting down.
CCAGGTTCCTGGCGGGGCTGTCCCTGGTGGCCATAGACGAGCTGCACACGCTCCGCGGTATCTTCGGCTCGCACGTGGCTCACGTGATGCGACGCCTGCGCCGGATCGCCGCGCACTACAGGGCCGACCCGGTCTTCGTTGCGACCAGT
>JBBIVC010000180.1:0-5155 GCA_037439905.1 Thermoflexus sp. | reverse complement strand
GGAGCCGGCGCGGCCGTGTCCGCATCGGCTGACATGCTTTCGCCGATACTTGTGAGGTTGACTCGCCGCAAGCCGAGACCGGGAACCAGCGGCGGCCGCAAACGCCTGGACCGACGAATGCTCACCGGCGAGACAGGGGCGCGCTTCCCGCTCTTGGCCGCTGAGCTTCGACTGCCACGGGCCCCGGGCGGCGTAAAGGGAGGTTCTGGTACACTCTCGACGTGTTGCGATGCCGCGCTGAGCGGCTGAGACGCTGTTCCGCCGTGATACGCCTGCGGGGCAGCGAGCAGCCCTTCTTGGCCCGGTCCTCGCTGCCGGGCAGCCCGCGCCGCAATGTATGGTGCTGACCAGGTTCAGCCCGAACACGATCCCGGGCCCCCGTAGCTCAGCGGATAGAGCAGTGGTTTCCTAAACCATGTGCGCAGGTTCGATTCCTGCCGGGGGTACCACCCCAGGCCCGGCCCACGCCCCGCTGCCAGGGAATCAGGCGGGCACCGCTTCGTGCCAATCCACTTCGTAGACGCGGAGCGCCTCCTCTTCGCTGGCCCTGCGTTCGATTGTGCGCTCGGCGAAGCGGAATCCCTTACCCGCCACGAGCTCGCGGACGACCTGGGAGACGAGAATCTGGCCACCCTCCGCAGCGCCAGCAATGCGCCCGGCGGCGTTCACGGATTCGCCGAACAACTCGTCACCCTCCGAAATCGGTTCACCGGCGTTCAGCCCTACGCGGACGCGCAGCGTATGCCCATGGACCGGCGGAGCGGCGTGGAACGAACGCTGGAGCGCGATCGCACACCGGAGCGCCGACTGTGCCGATGTGAACGACGCGATGAATCCGTCGCCCGTGGCCTTCATCTCCGTCCCGCCGAACTCCCGCAGGCTCGCCCGGGTGATCCGTTCATGTTCGCGCAGGACATCCCGGCCGCGAGCATCACCGAGCGCGTGCATCATTGCCGAGTGGGCCTCGATATCGGTATAGAGGATGATGCGCAATGCCGTGTCGCCCGGGGCAATGGCTGCTGGCGCTGCAACGTCTTCATCAAGGAAGCTTTCGATGGCGCCGAGCACCCTGGCCGTGTTGCCGATGAAGGGCACCACGGATTCCCCTTCGACTACGACCAGGCGAGCATCGGGCATCCGCGAGGCGAGTCCCTTGGCAACGTCCAGGTGCGAGCCGACGAACGCGGGCCGATGGAGGACGAGGACCGGAACCTGGACGTTCGGCAGGTCCTCTCGCGCGTCGAAGGCAGCATGTCCCGCGAGGTTTTCGAAGAACGCTTCCGGGTCGATGCTCTTGTTGGCCACCTCAACGAACTGGTTGGCGAGTTCGCCCTCCGTCCATCCCACGGCACGGTGAAGATAGGTCCGGATGAAGAGGTCTCGATCGACACCGGCCAGCTGGTTTACCGCAACACGCTGCTGGTTCGCCATCTCCGGCAGGCGTTCGACCACCTCGCCGTGGAAAGCGTGCGTGCACCAGAGCACCAGCCGCGTGACCCGGTCGGGGTAACGCGCGGCGTAGCGGATGCCCATCGGGCCCGAGTAGCTGGCGGCGAACACCGCGAAGCGCTCCAACCGCAGCTTTTCCACCACGGCGTCGATGTCCAGCAGGTGCGCATCGAGCGAGCGATCGGCCGGGTTTCGGTCAGAGAGACCCAGGCCTCGCGCATCGAAGCGGACCACCGTGTGGTGGCTCGCGAGCGTTTCCAGGAACTCCCGCATGCCCGGCATCTGCCACTCCACCTGGAGGTGGCTGAGCGGAAGGATGGGCAGGATGAGCAGGGGTGGACCGCTACCGACGCTCGCGCAGGCGATGCTCAGCCCATCCCGGGTGACCGCGTACTGTATGAGCGGGTCCATGGCGACATGGTACGCGAACCAAGTTCGACGAAAAGCCCCGTCCTCGATGTCTCCACGTCCCGGACGTCCGCGTCAGGGAATTCAGCCGCTGGCGAGCGCCTCCGGGGCGAAGGTATCCGCCACGTGTCCCGCCGCGCGCAGGCGCTCGATCTCGGCGTCACTCATCCCCAGGACCTCGCGGTAAACATAATCGTTGTGCTCACCAAACAGGCACGGTGGCGTGCGCAGATCGACGTCGGATTTCGAGAACCGGTACGCGGGCCTTAGCCAGTCGACCTCAGGGAAGTCCGCCGTTGCGGGAAGCCGCTTCCAGGTGCCCGTCGCGGCAAGGTGCGGGTCCTCCGCGGCTTCTCCCGCATGTAGCACGGGCCCAGCGGTCACGCCGGCAGCCTGGAGCGTGTGAAAGAGCTCATCCCGTACGCGCGTTGCCGTCCAGGCGGCGAGGCGCTCCTCGATCTCGTCCTCCCGTTCCGCCCTGCCAGCGGCCGATTCCAGGTGGCTGGCAGTCGCCCATTCAGGGTTGCCCATGCAGCCGGCGAGGGCCCGCCATTCGTCATCCGAACGGCAGCTGATCGCGATCCAGCGATCGGTTCCTGCTGCCGGGAACACCCCGTTGGGCACGAAGCCTTCGATGCTCCGGTTGCCAACGGAGCGGTGCGGCCGCCCATTCCAGGCGGCGTCGAGCGCAGCCTGGGGGAACATGTGCGCCGAGGATTCGACCTGGGCCATCTCGATGACCTGGCCCTCGCCCGTCCGGCGGCGGTGGCGGAGCGCGGCCATCAGGGCGACCGCTCCGTGCATGCCGCCCCAGAAGTCCCCGGCAAAGATGCCCTGGTTGTCGGACGGCGAACTGTCGCGATAGCCGCGGAGAATCGTCGAGCCTGCGACGCTATCGATGTGGGCGCCGTAGCCGCGCCCCTCAACGTATGCTCCGCTCCTGCCGAATGCCGGCATGTGGAGGATGATGATGTCCGGGCGGATGGCGCGGATGGCGTCGTCGTCCAGCCCGAGCTTTTCGAGTGTCCCAAGCGCCAGGTTCTCGGCGAGGACGTCACTCGTGCGGATGATCTGCTTCACGATCTCGAGGCCTTCAGGCCGGCGGCTATCGACCGTGAAGGACTTCTTGTTGCGCAACACCTGGATGAAGGCCGGGCTGTTGTTCCATGGCCGCGGTCCCGGCTCCGGCGGGTGGCCTGCGATCCACGGCGGCAGGATCGCCGCGGTCATCGCGTTGATGCGTGGCGATGCCGCCCGCGTCATGGGGTTCCAGATGAACGGGTTTTCGACCTTGATGCACTCCGCGCCCATATCGGCCAGGTACATCGTCGCCGTCTGCCCGGCCCATACGGCGGTGAAATCGCAGATCCGGATTCCTTCGAGCGGCAGATATCCCGTCATGCCACAACCCCCCTCGACCGGAGCTGTTCGATTTCCGCCGGCGCAAACCCGGCTTCCCGCAGGACGCGGTCCGTGTGGTGCCCGAGCGATGGCGCGGATGTACGGATCCGCCACGGGGTCTTTTCGAAGATGTATGGCCGCCCCAGCATTGGCTGGCGGCCGACGGCCGGGTGTTCGACCTCCGTCCACAATCCGCGCGCACGGAAGTTCGCGTCCTCGTAGAGGTCCTTCCCGTCATAAATCGGGGCGACCATCGCGTGCGCGCGCCGGGCGGCCTCCCATACCTCCGACCGTGTGCGGGAGAGCATCCAGGGATACACCACTCCGTCGACCACCTCCTTCGCTGCGGGGTTCATGGCAGTCATCGGGTCCTCCCACTTCGGGTCCCGCAGGGTGTCGTCGTCAATCATCTCGACGAACCTTCGCCAATAGTTCCCGGGCGTCGCGGTGACCTCGACGTAGCCATCGGCTACCGGGTACACGCCTCCGGCGAGGCCCCCGGCCCCCTGTGGACGCTGTTGCACCCGGCCGCTGAAGCGGTAGGCCAGGATGCTTGAACTGCGCCGGTCGATGTTGCTGACCTGGACGGTGAAGAGTGGCACATCGACCAGCTGGCCGATGCCATGGACCTCGTAGGCGGTGACCGCGCCCATCGCTGCAACGGCAGCCATGGCGCCGCCCTGGAACACGGCGGCCGTGCCACCCAGTTTCAGTGGTTCACGGTGGGCCAGGCCGTGACTGAACATCTCGGCGCCCATGCCGTACAGCACCGTGTCGGAAAGCCGGTAGTCGCGGTACGGGCCGTCGTGGCCGAAGTTGGTAATCGAAACTACGGGGATGTCCGCATACCCCGAAAGCGTCGCGTAGTCGATGCCAAGTTCGTGTTCGACCGCTGGCGCGCTGGAGGTGACCGCCAGCTGGGCCATCCCCATCAGACGCCGCACCACGTCTCGAGACGCGGGGCGGCGCAGGTCAACCACCACGGATTCTTTGTTGGTGTTCAGGTAGTGCCACGTGACGCCGCGGTCGGCGCCGGGCTCATCGCCGAGAAACGGGGGCACGGCGCGGACAGGGTCGCCTCCTGGCCGTTCCAGCTTAATGACCCTGGCTCCGAGGTCCGCCAGTAGCTTCGTGCAGTAGGGGCCTGCGAGATGGCTGGTGAAGTCCAGGACGGTGATCCCCTCGAGCGCGTCCATCGGCTCCTCCCGGTTGATTACGGCTGAATCTACCGGAGCCCGGCCTTGCAGTCAGGGTGCTGGTTCGCGCTCGGGTTCGGGGCTGCGGGAGGCGCTCCAGGCGAGCATGACCACCGGCACGGCGACAATGCAAATGACCACTCCCGCCAGGGTGAAAGCTGCGCGCACGCCGATAAAGTCGACGAGCGGGCCCGCTGCCGCAAACCCGGAAATGCTCGCCAGCGACGCGACCATCGAAGTGAGAGCCATCACGCGCCCGCGGAACGCGTCGACGGCTTGCTGCTGGAGGTAGCTGGCAAAGGCCACCTGCAGGGCAACGACGCTCATCCCCTGGGCCGCGATCGCCGCAGCAGCGGCCACAAAGTTCGGCGCTGCCCCGAGCGCCACCGTCGAGCCCCCGACGACGAGCAGCGCTCCGGACCCCGTGCTCAGGAGCCGCACCTTCGGTCCCAGGTAGAGAAAGATGACCGCGAGGCCCATCGCGCCCGCCCCTTCGATGGCAAGGAGTGCGCCGTAACGGGATTCGGGCAGGTCGAGCACGCGTGAGACCAGCGGCAGTGTCCCTGCGTTGACCACGGTCCCGACGAGCAATGTGACGCCGATGGCGGCGATCACGGTGCTGATGGTTCGCTCACGGCGCGCGTAGTTCAGCCCTTCGATGGCATCGGCGAAGACCGAACGCCGGCTGTCCGCCGGCGGTT
>JBBIVC010000179.1:0-5162 GCA_037439905.1 Thermoflexus sp. | reverse complement strand
CTTCGCCGCTTCCCGGGGGTGGGGTGTGGCCGTGGCCATGCAACGCCTCGAAGCGGAACACGCCGCGGGGCAGGGCATCGTCGCGGATGATGCGGACCCGGCTGCCAAGCACGTTGGTGGAGTCGGCGACGAAGTTTTCGGCCGAGGCGCGGTCGACATTGACGATGAGCTGGTGGCCACCGCCAGCATCGACCAGGATGCGGGCGCCGCGGCCATCGGGCGCGAGGGCGAGGACCGTGATCGTGCCCTCGAGTCCGTCGTCGAGCCTTCGGAGCTCCCTCAGCGGCGTTGGGGTTGGGACGGAGCCGGGGTCGCCAGCAGCCAGGGCGAGGGTGTTCGCCTCGATGCGGATGTCCTTCTTGCGGGCATCGCGCACGACGCCACTCACCAGGACAGCATCGCCCGGGCGCAGGTCGGCACGGTCGCGGACGGTTTCGCTCTCGACGATGGAGGTGTTCTCGGAGAGCGCGACGCGGAGAGCGCCGAACTCAGAGGACTGGACCGTGACGAAGTCGCCGCCGGCTTCAGTAACGACGCCCTGGACCTGGACGTAATCATCAACGCTGAGGGCGGATGCAGTGTCGACACCGGCGAACGGGCGGGCGATGAGGATTGCGGCGAGGGCGATGAGCCCCACGGCCGCGACCGAGGCTGAGAGCCGAAGGGCGCTGGCCGAGCTGAAGACACCGCCGAGAAAGCCCCCGAAGAACCCGGCACGAGAACTGACGGTGGGATGCGCCGCGGGTGGCGCCGGGCGGTTCTGCGCGGCAAGGTGACGCTGGAAGCGGGCGCGCGCGACGGGCATGGCTGCCTCGGCCTCGGCGCGAACGGCCTCGGCCCCGCGGCGGAGGGTGGACACGCTGGCGAGCAGCTCTTCGAGCCGGGCGCGCTCATCGGCAGTGACACCCTCCGGGATCGAACCGGTGGCGAGCGTCTCTTCGAGCAGCGTATCGAGGCGGTCGGGAGTCATCTCATGCCATCCGTGGGGTAATCGGCGCCGGTCAATGCACGGTGCATCGCAGCCAGGGCCCGGCGCTGAAGGTTTTTCACGGCATCCTCCGAGCGGTCCATGAGGACCGCTGTCTCGGCGACGGAGCGATCGAGCAGGAAGCGCAGGCGGATAACCTCCTGCTGGTCTTCGGTGAGGGCGCCCATTGCGGCGAGGAGATCGCGGCGGAGGTCGATGGCGGCGGCGCTATCGGGTTCGGAGAGCTCGATGGTCTCATCGAGCCCGGAATCGAAACCGCGGCGGCTGAGCTTCTTGATGTGGTCGCGCACGAGGTTGCGGGCGATACCCATGAGCCAGGCTTCGATTGGGAGGCCGCGATAGTCGAAGCGGTCGGCGCGGGCGTAGGCCACTTCGAAGACCTGGGAGGCGATGTCTTCGGCTTCGTGGAGGGCGCGCAGGCGGTAGCGGACGTAGGCGAAGACCGAGCGGTAGTGCAGCTCGAAGATGTGTTCCCATGCGGATGGGTCGCGCGCGACAGCGCGAGCGGCCAGCGCTTCCGCTTCAGCGTCAGCGGGGCGGGGAACCTGCGGAGCATCGGGCAGCACCTCGGTATCGCGCACAGCGAGATTCACTCTAGAGATGGAATGGGCAGAGCAAAAGGTGACGCGTCTTTACCTTGGGGGCCAAGCGGCCTGCAACCGTTATTCCGCCGGGCGCCAGAGGTGGCGCTGCAGCCAGACGACATCATGCCAAGCGCCAAGCTTGAAGCCCATGTGGGCGTAGCGGCCAGCCTCTCTGAAACCGAGGGACCGGTGAAGCGCCAGGCTGGCTTCCTGGCAGGCGACGACCCCGGCCATCACCACATGCAGCTCCAGCTGCCGCGCCCGGTCGATGACAGCAGCGAGCAGGGACTTCCCGATCCCTTGCCCGCGGAAGTGATCGGCGACGTAGATGGATTCGTCGACGGTCCGCGCGTAGGCTCCCTTCGGACTCCAGGGGGAGAGGCAGACCCACCCGGCGATTTCGTGGCCGGTATCAGCAACCAGGACGGGGAGGCCACGACGGGTGCGCTCGGCGAACCACTCCTCCCGCCAGGCGCTGGTGGTGGGCTCGAGGTCGAAGGTCGCGGGCGAGTTCGCGACGTAGAAGTTGTAGATGGCGTTGATGGCCGGGAGGTCGGCGGGTGTGGCGGGGCGGACCAGGTTCGTGGCTTCTGGCATTAGCGAATTGTGACCGCGACACGTTGCGGGACCGTTACGACGCCGGGCTCGCAACGGCGGCCGGTCTCCTGGACAGCGTGAGCTCAGCCCCCGTTGCGGGATTCGATGTAGGCCATGGTGGACCGGTACTGGTCCTCGGTGATGTGGCCGGCAGACATGAGGTAGTTGGCGATCTGGCCGAGGGTGAGGATGGCGACCAGGTTGATGCCGGCGGCCTTGAGCGCCTGGCGGCCGCCTTCCTGGCGGTCGATCAACGTGACCGCGTCGCGCACGACGAGGCCGGCCGCGGTGAGGGTCGCCGCGGTCTGCAGGATGCTCCCGCCGCCGGTGATGAGGTCATCGATGATGAGGCAGCTCTGGCCACGGACGTAGATGCCTTCGATGACGTCGGCCTTATCGGTCGCGGGGGGATGGATGTAGATCATCGGGGTGTTGACGCTGAGCGAGAACGCGGTGGCGACGTGGAGGCCGCCGAACGGGACACCCGCGACGAGCGTGAAGGGATGTACATGCGGGTTGCGCATGGACATCAGGGCTTCGAGCTCTTCCTTGATGATGCGGGCGCAGCGCGCCAGCGCCTTTGGATTGCTGATGAGGCGGCGCAGGTTGATGTAGATGGGGGAATGGACGGCCGTCCGTCCCAGGGTGAAGTCACCGAATTCGATGGCGTTGAGTTTCCAGAGCTCTTCCGCGAGCCAGAGATTACCGACCGGCTTTGCTGTCTTGCTCAAATGCTTCTCCGGGGCTGTCCATCTGGGCTGCGGGACGCTGCGGACGGCGCGTACCGTCCCTTTTTCTTGTTTACCCCGTTATGTGTCAAGTGTGACGCGGGGTGGCGGGATGATTGACCGGGTTCAGAGGTGGCTCGCCCCGGAGGACTGCGATGATGTTGGCGGCAGCCATTTCGGCCATGCGCGAGCGCGTGGCCAGGCTGGCGCTGGCGATGTGGGGCGTGATGATCACGTTCGGGAACGAGAAGAGGGGATGGTCGAGGGGGAGCGGCTCGGGTGTGGTGACATCGAGGGCCGCTCCGGCGATGGCTCCTGAGCGAAGGGCATCGACGAGGGCATCCTGGTCGACCACGCCTCCACGGGCGGTGTTCACCAGGATTGCGGTGGGCTTCATCGCGGCGAATTGTGCGGGGCCCAGCAGGTGGCGTGTCTCGGGGGTGAGCGGCGTGTGCAGCGAGACGAAGTCGGATTCGGCGAGCAGATCGGGCAGCGGGCAGTAGCGCAGGCCGAGGTCGGCTTCGAGGGCCGGCTTGCGGGTGCGCGAGTGGTAGAGAACGCGCATTTTGAAGCCGGTGGCACGGCGGGCGACGGCTTCGCCGATTTCTCCGAGGCCAACGATGCCCAGGGTGGCGCCGAAGACATCGACGCCAAGGAAGGCGGTGGGCGACCAGGTCTTCCAGCCGCCGGCGCGGGTGTCGCGGTCGCTGGCGACGACGTTGCGGGCCGCGGCCATGAGGAGCGCCCAGGCCATATCGGCGGTGGTCTCGGCGAGCACACCGGGGGTGTTGGTCACCCAGATGCCGAGGGCGGCGGCAGCAGCCGGGTCGACATTGTCGTAGCCGACGGCCATGTTGGCGACGACCTTCAGGTTCGGCGCGGCGGCGAGCATTCCGGGCGAGATGAAGTCGACGACGGTGGTGAAGGCCGCATCGGCGGCGGCGAGCCCTGAAGCGAGTGCCGCTGGCGGGGGAGGGAGCTCGCCGGGCCAGGTCTCGACGGAATGGCCAGCCGCCTGCAGGTGTTCGACGGCGCGGCCGGGTACGGCGCGCGTAATGAAGACGTGTCCCATGCAGAAAGTCTGGAGTTCCCCACTCGCAGGTTCCAGCGGGCGTTGTAAGGTTGCTGGCAGAACTACCCGCGGAGCAGGCCGGAATGACTACCGAGGCACCAGCGCAAGCGAAACAATCACCGAGCGAGGCGGTCCTGAGCTCGGTGTACCAGTCGGCGGAGCGGCTCAAGCTCAACCCGGAAGTGGTGGACCTGCTGCGGACGTCGTGGCGGGAGGTGCGGGCGCAGCTGCCGGTGCGGATGGACGACCGGAAGTTGCGCATCTTCGAGGGTTACCGGGTACAGCACAACGGGGCGCGCGGGCCGTACAAGGGGGGCGTGCGGTTTCACCCGCAGGCCGACCTGGACGAGGTGCGCGCGCTGGCGATGCTGATGACGTACAAGTGCGCACTGATGGAGCTCCCCTTTGGAGGCGCCAAGGGTGGTGTGATGTGCGACCCCACCCGGATGAGCGAGACGGAGCTGAACCGGCTGACCCGCGCATACACACAGCACATCGGCATGGTGCTGGGCATCAGCCGGGACATCCCGGCGCCGGACATGGGCACGAACGCGCAGACGATGGCGTGGATGATGGACGCCTATGGCCAGCGGTACGGCTATACGCCGGGCATCGTGACAGGCAAGCCGGTGGAGCTCGGCGGCAGCCACGGACGCGACCAGGCGACGGGCCGGGGCGTGGCGGTGTGTATGCGGCAGTACGCGCAGCGCGAGGGGGTTGACCCCCGGGACGTGCGGGTGGTGATCCAGGGGTACGGGAATGTCGGTTCGTGGACGGCCCGGATCGCGACGGAGCTCGGGTTCCGGGTGATCGCGGTGAGCGACGTGAAGGGCGGGATCGCCAACGCGGACGGCCTCGACATCGGAGCGCTGGACCAGTGGTTCGCGATAGCGGGGAGCGTGGCCGGGTTCGAGGGGGGCGAGCCGATCACGAACGAGCAGCTGCTGGAGATGGAGTGCGACTACCTGGTGCCGGCGGCGCTGGGCGAAGTCATCACGGGGGAGAACGCGCCGCGCGTGCGGGCCCGGGTGGTCATCGAGGCGGCGAACCACCCGGTGACGCCCGACGGGGACGAGGTGCTCAACGCCCGCCGCATCCCCGTGCTGCCGGACATCCTGGTCAACGCGGGGGGCGTGACCGTTTCGTATTTCGAGTGGACGCAGAATATCCAGCAGTTCAGGTGGCCGCTGGAG
>JBBIVC010000178.1:2149-5184 GCA_037439905.1 Thermoflexus sp. | reverse complement strand
CCAGTCGCTCCATACCTACGAAGCCCTGAACGACATTGTCGTGAGCCGGATGTCGCCCGGCCGCCCGGTCTACGTCGATGTCCACATCGATGGCGCCCGGCTCGCAATCTACCGCTGCGATGGCATCATCGTCGCGACGCCCACGGGCAGCACCGGCTACTCGCTCAGCGCCGGTGGCCCGATCCTCGCGCCAACCGAGCACCACCTCGTCCTCACCCCCGTCTCGGCCCACATGGCGCTCGGCCGCTCGCTCGTGCTCCAGCCCGATTCGGTCGTCGAAATGGAAGTCACCTCCGACCACGGCGCCATCGTGAGCATCGACGGGCAGGAGGATACGCCGATCGCCTCAGGCGTCCGCGTGCTCGTGCGCCAGAGCGACCACGTGACCCGCTTCGTCCGCTTCCGCGAGCCGGCGACCTTCTATGCCGAGCTGGCCGAGAAGCTCGAGATGCAGCTCTCGAGCGCCATGACCCCACGTGCTTGAGCGTCTCGAAATCACGGATTTCGCCGTTGCCCGCTCGGTCGCCATCGAACCGGGCCCCGGCCTCACGGTGTTCACGGGCGAAACCGGCGCGGGCAAGTCGCTCGTGGTCGATGCGCTCGCGTTCGTCTTCGGCGCCAGGCGTGGCCGCGAAGTCATCGCCACCGGCGCCGAGCGCGCCACCGTCCGCGCCACCCTGCTCCTTCCCGGCGGCCGGAAGGTCATCGAGCGCTCCATCGCCCTGAGCGGCCGCACCAGCGCCCGGATCGATGACGCGCCGGCCACCGTCGATGACCTGCGGGAGCTCGCAGCGGGCCTGGTCGATATCCATGGCCAGTCCGAACAGCTTGCCATCCTGCGGCCGCAGGTCCAGCTCGCCGTCCTCGATGAGTTCGCCGGCCTCGTCCCCCGGCGCGAGATGGTCGCAGCCACCGTCCGGGAGTTGCGGGACGTCCGCCGCCAGCTGCAGACGTTGTCCACCGATGCCCGCGAGCGCGAACGGACCATCGAGCAGCTGCGCTTCGAAGTCGACGAGATCGAAGCCGCCGCGCTCACGCCCGGCGAGGATGCCGAGCTCCGGCGCGAGCAGGCCGTCTTGGCGAACGCCAACCGGCTGCTCGAGGATGTGGCCATTGCGCTGGAGGCGCTCGATTCTGCGCCGCTTGGCGAAGCCGTGCGGGCCGTCAACGACCTTGCCAGCCGCGATCCCTCAGCGACGGACCTGGCCGCGCTCGCTGCCAGCCTCGAATCCGCCGCCACCGACCTCGGCCGGGCGCTGCGGCGCTACCGCGATCGCATCGAGGAAGACCCCGAACGGCTCGCCGAAGTCGGCGAGCGCCTCGACCGGATCGCCCGCCTCTGCCGGAAGTACGGCGACACCGTCGAGGAGGTCATCGCCTACGGGCGCGAGGCCGCCGCGAAATTGGAGGCCCTGGCCGGCGCCGGCATGTCGCTCGAAGCGCTGCGGGACCGCGAAACGCAGTTGCTCGCGCGGCTGGGCGAACAGGCAACTTCGCTCTCTCGCGCCCGGCGGTCCGCCGCCGGCGACCTTGTCCACGCCATCGCCGTCGAGCTCGAACACCTCGGCATGGGGAGCGCCACGCTCTCGGTCGGTTTCTCCTGCGAGGACGACGAAGCGGGGCCGGACGTACCCGTGCCGGACTACGAGATCGTCATCACCCGGAGCCCGCTGGCCGGCGAGGGCGAGCCGCACCCGCGCGCGTTCACGGAGACGGGGGTCGACCGGATCGAGTTCCTGGTGTCGTTCAACCCCGGCGAGAGCCCCCGGCCCCTCTCGGCAGTGGCCAGCGGCGGCGAGACATCGCGCTTCCTCCTCGCGCTCACCACGGCCCTCGGGAAGAGCGGCGAGGGCCGCATTGAAGTGCTCGACGAGGTGGACGAAGGCGTTGGCGGGCGCACCGGGGCGGTGGTGGGCGAAGCGCTGCAGCGGCTCGCGGAACGCCACCAGGTGCTCTGTGTCACCCACCTGCCCCAGGTAGCGGCCTACGGAGACCGCCACTTCGTGGTGACGAAGCGGACGGACGGCTCGCGGACCTGGAGCGAGGTCTGCACGGTCGAAGGCGAGGCGCGGGTGCAGGAGCTGGCGGCAATGCTCGGTGGGCAGGGCGAGGAGAACGTTGCTGCTGCCCGCGCCCTGCTCCGCCGCGAGGGGTGAGGGCGTCCGGACACCATCAGGCGGTGTGGCTGGTTCGTAAGCCCGGCCTAACGCTACTGCCGGCGTCCCAGGACGGCAAGGATGACCTCAGAGCGACTCCTGCAACCTGAGACCGCGAGGATGTGAGTGACATAATTCTCGATGGTATGGCGCGAGTATTCCAGCGTGTCCGCGATCTCTTGGTTTCGGAATCCTCTCAGCATCAGTTCCAGAACAGCGGCATGATGCGGTCGCAGTTCTGCTGGGGTACAACCCGGATTTTGACAAAGCCCCTTCAGGGGGACGTCTCGCTCCAGCATGGGCATACCGATAGTGGATGGAAGGTTGCGTCGTCAAGGGAGTTTCCTTGGTAGTTCTGAGCTTCGTTGGCTCAACGTCGGGCCATCGGAAAGTCGGATCTACCCGGTCCATGACCGATATCCCCAATAGGCTGCGGGCGTTCCGCCAAGGACAGCCGAGATGATGGCAACCGGCGAATTCCCCGTCAAGCTCCACCAGCCGACCCACGCGGCCCAGAAGAGCGCGAGTCCTAGGAACTTGATGCGACGATTTCGCAACATGTCTGTGTTTTTCCCTTTAGGTCTGACGATGGCTGAACAACAAGGGGGTTATTCCTCTTGAGATGGTCTCCGTCGCACGGTGAGTATCACCGAGCGAGACATCGTCCCGGATACCACTAGGTGGAGAACGGTGAGAATTTCATGTTCGGACTGGTTCGTCAAGACGCCAGTGGATACTCGCACTGGTCATGCTGCTGGCGCCGACTATCCCACCGATTTCGAGTGGCCTGCAGGCGACGCAAGTAGAGGCTGCGAACCGACCAGCGTTGCCGAGCGACGTGAGGGTGGCCAACGTCGACTTCCAGTGTATTGGCAATCT
>JBBIVC010000178.1:0-2139 GCA_037439905.1 Thermoflexus sp. | reverse complement strand
CGTCGTTCTTGTGGGCGGGACCGCGGCCCTGGTCGTTGGTGCCAGCGCCGCCCCACCGGCATGGATCGTTTTGGTTGGGGCAGGAGTAACCGCCTGGCAGGTGTACCAGACCGCGCTGAGCTGTCAAGAGAATACCCCTCCCGGCGGGTGTATCGCTCCGCTTGGCTTCCCTGGCCACAGAGCTACTACACGCAAGGGTACTGCTCCGGGGGCGGCGGTGGTGGCGGTGGTGGTGGCTGGTAGAGGTTCGCCTGCGCGTTGCGCTGCAGCCGCGTTGTTCACAGGGCCCAACCACCAATGGCCCCCTCCTTATTCCTGTTCTGGCGACGTTTGATGGCCGAGTCATCCGGTGAGACGGCTCGAGGGAGCATGGACCACCAACGCTGGAAAACGCTGTGAAGGGAAGGGCCGGAAACGCCCCGCGACGGCCCCAACGAATCTGCTTCCTTGGTCGGTCCAGCGATGCCTTCGGCGACGAGCAACCGGCTCGGTCCTCGTTACAGCAAATCGCTCTCGAACGCGGTGACCGAAAGGATGGGCGGGAGGGTTCCCGGGAGGCGCTCCCAGCGGTCACCACCGTCGCGCCCGAAGTACACCTGGCCGTTCGTGGTCCCGACGTACACGCCCTCATCCGCGCACCCGTCGGTGTCCATCGCGTCGCGGTACGCGCTCTGGTAGTCGTGGGGCCCCGGGAGGCCGTTCTCGAGCCGCTCCCACGACTTTCCGCTGTCGGTCGTCCGGTAGACGGCGAACTGGCCAGGGCAGACGCGGAAGTTGTCGGCCGCGAACTCCAGCGGCACAACGAAAACCGCGTCCTTCGCCCGCTTGGTCACCGCCAGCGGGAACCCGTGGAACGAAGGCAGCCCCACGGTCACGTCATGCCAGCTCGCGCCACCATCGTCCGAGCGGAAGACGCCGATGTGCGCCTGCCCCCAGAGCCGGTCGGGATTCTTGGCATCCATCCGGAACTTGTGAAATTCGTTCGCCGCCGCCGGGTCCACCCCCTCCGGCACCTCGAAGTCCCCCCCGAAGTCGAAGTCCTCCATCGCCTTCAACATCTCGCGCGCGCCCGGGTTCGTCGCGATGCAGTTGTGCGAGGTGTTCTTCCAGGTCTTGCCGCCATCGCTGGTGACGTATGTTCCGCCTGAGGCGATCGAGGCGTAGATGTGGTCACCATCGCGTGGGTCGATCTCGATCCCGTGGAGGCTCGAAGCGCCGCCGCCGGTCGGGTACCAGTACTTGCGCTCCGGGTGGTAGATCAGGCTCTCCACGGGCGCCCAGCTTTCGCCGCGGTCCTCGCTGCGGAAGAGGCCCGCTGGCTGGGTGCCGGCCCACACAACCCCCGGCTGGCTGGGGAGGCCCGGCGTGATCGCCCAGACGTTCTCAACCACCACCGGCCCCTGGTCGGTCATGCCTCCCGAAGGCGTGAAGTTCAGGTTCGGGATCGGCCGATTGGGGTCCTGCGGGAACGCCAGTCCGGGCGTCGTCGTCTCCCAGGTCTTCCCCCCATCATCGCTCCGGGCCACCGAGCGCCCCCACGCCCAGTGATTCGAAGCGGCGAACAGGCGCGGCCTCGTGTCCCGCGTGTCCACCGTCATGCTGAAAATCGATGACCCCCGAAGGATTGGCTCCGAAACCTCCCACTGCGTGCGGTCGGCGTTCGAGCTGTAGATGAAGGCGCCCTTCCGGGTGCCAACGAGGACATGGACGCGCGGCATCGCGGTTCCTCCTGTGGTGATTGGAGGAAAAGTATACTAACTCTAACCGGCAATCAAGAAGGGCACCCGCCCGGTGCCCCGTTTCTTGACGTTCGCCCTGGCTGTCGCCTGGACGCCTCAGTCTCCCGCCTGCAGCTTCGAAGCCTGGTTCGCGATGATCCAGTACGCCCCGCCCTTCTGCAGCTTGCTCAGATTGTTCAGATACGCGGGCATCCCCGGGAAGTACCGCTTCCACTCACCCGTCGCCGGGTCCCACTCGTAGACAACCTTGATCGCCGTGTTCCCTGCGAACACCTGCGCGGGCGAGACGTTCTCGCCAGGCCACGCCACCAGGTTCGCGCCCGGCGAAAGCGGCAGCGATGGTGCGCCCGGCGTGCTCGTAGCAGCTGGTTTCGGCGTGTTCGTCGGCGTCGCCGTGGGC
>JBBIVC010000177.1:0-5185 GCA_037439905.1 Thermoflexus sp. | reverse complement strand
AAAGGAGCTCCTCGCCCGGGCCGCCTCGTACGACGAGAAGCGGCTGGCAGCCCAGCCCCGAGGGCGCAACGCAGGCTCCACATTCAAGAACCCGCCCGAATCGCCCGCATGGAAGCTCATCGATGCCGTCGGGATGCGCGGGATGCGCCGGGGCGATGCCGCAATCTCCGAGAAGCACTGCAACTTCTTCGTGAACGAGGGCAACGCCACCGCCTCCGATGTCGCCTGGCTCATCGCCGAGGCCCAGCGCCGCGTCAGCGAGCAGTTCGGCGTCAGGCTCGAGCCCGAAGTCCAGTTTGTGGGGGCGTGGTGATGGGCCGCAGGCGCGTGGCAGTCATCCTTGGCGGCCGTTCGGGCGAACACGAGGTGAGCATCGTGAGCGCCCGCAGCGTCATGGCCGCGCTCGACCCGGGACGCTGGGAAGCTGTCCCCATCGGCATCTCCCGGGCTGGCGCATGGCTCTCGCCGGCCGAAACCCGGGCGCTCCTGGATGCGGGAGCACGTGCCTTCCAGGGCGCGGGCACGCCGGTGCTCCACGCCGCCGAAGCGCTCGCAGCGCTCGATTCGTGCGACGTCGTGTTCCCGCTCGTCCATGGCACCTTCGGTGAAGATGGTACGCTCCAGGGCTTCCTGGAGATGGCGGACAAGCCGTACGCCGGCGCCGGCGTGGCAGCCAGCGCCATCGGCATGGATAAGGCGCTTATGAAAGCGCTGTTCCGGGAAGCGGGGATCCCCGTCGCACGCTATTCCGTCATCCGATCATGGGAGTATACACTTGCCCAGAATGATTCGATGACCCTCATAGAAAACGCGATCGGTTACCCCTGTTTCGTCAAGCCGGCCAATGGAGGGTCTTCTGTCGGTATCACCCGCGCCCGCTCACGCGAGGACCTTCCCGCGGCGTTCACCGCCGCCTTCGCCTACGACGACAAGGCGGTCGTCGAACAGGCCGTGATTGGGCGAGAAGTCGAGTGCTCCGTCCTGGGCAACGAAGACCCCCAGGTCAGCGTCGTCGGTGAAATCGTTCCCGACCGGGAGTTCTACGACTACGACTCGAAGTACTCCAGCACCTCCAGAACCGAGCTCCGCATCCCGGCTCCGATAACGGAAGCGGCCGCGCGCGATGTGCGCGACCTCGCCCTCCGCATGTACCGCGTCATGGGCTGTGAAGGCTATGCCCGGGTCGACTTCTTCCTCACCGCCGGCGACCGCGTCGTCGCCAACGAGGTGAACACCATCCCCGGGTTCACGAACATCAGCATGTATCCGAAGCTCTGGGAGGCATCGGGACTCGCGTACACCGACCTGCTCACGCGCATCCTCGAACTCGCCTTCCAGCGCCACGAGCGGAGGTCGCGCCGATGATCATCAAGCGCAACCGCCCCCCTGCCGATTCGCGCGTCCGCAAAATCGTGAAGCGCGCGCGCCCTGCCGTTGGCGCATCGCGGCCGCGCATGATCGTCCGCCGCTCCACCGGCGTGGTGGGCGGCGGTGGCCCGCGGGGGCCCCGTGGCCCGCGCTTCTCGCTGTCGTTGTTTTCCTGGCGCCCCTCGAAGGGCGTGCTTCTTGGGGCTTCGCTCCTCGGGTGCCTGGCCATTCTCGCCTGCGGCGCCGTCTGGGTCTGGCGCTCGCCCTTCTTCAAGATCAGCGAGGTCGAAGTCGTCGGCACCGACCGCATCGCGGCCAGCACGGTGATCGAGAAGACCGGGATTCTCGGCGAAAGCATGTTCAACGCCGACCTGGCCGCCGCCCAGCGCGAGCTCTACAAGGAACCGCTCGTCTACGGCGTCAGGATGGAGCGCGATTGGCCTCACACCATCCGCATCACCATCGAGGAGCGCCGCCCCTGGGGCACCTGGGAGCAGTCCGGGGTCGCCTACACCATCGACCGCGATGGTGTGGTGCTCGGGGTTGGCCCGGCGCCGGCCGGCTCGCCGGTCATTCGCAGCTCCGAGCCCGGCAACCGCGTGCAGGGTGATCGCGTCGATTACCAGGCAGTCGATGCGGCGGCGGAAATCTACGAGAAGCTCCCCCGCCAGCTCGGCACCACCGTCGCCGAGGTCGCCTTCATCCAGGGCAAGGGTGTCCAGGTGACCACCACGAACGGGCTTACCGCACTGCTCGGCGATTCGAGCGCCATTTCGTACAAGCTCTCGGTCTGGGCGGCGCTCGCCGCCGAAGCCCAGGCCCGGCGCATCAACTACACCACCATCGACCTGCGCTACGGCAACCGGCCGGTGCTGCAGTAGGGATAGAGGAGAACCACCATGCGACGACGCAGTACCGTAGCAGCCATCGATGTCGGTTCGACCAAGGTCGCCGTCATCGTCGGCGATGTCAGCGAGCATGGCGACACGCGCATCCTCGGGGTGGGCGTCGCACCTGCCGCCGGGCTCTCCCGCGGCGTGATCGACAACATCCAGAGCGCCCGCGACGCAATCAGCATCGCTGTCGAAAAGGCCGAGCAGGCCTGCGGCATGCGCATCCTCAGCGCGGTCGTCGGCATTTCTGGCGGCCACATCTCCTCCCAGAACAATCGCGGCATCATTGCCATCCCCGATCGCACCCGCCCCATCTCCGCCGACGACCGCTCCCGGGTGCTCGAAAGCGCCGGCCAGGTCGCGATCCCCACGAACCGCCAGGTCATCCACGTGGTTCCGCGCGGCTACTGGGTCGAAGGCACCGACCAGGTGAGCGACCCCGTCGGCATGTTCGGCGGCCGCCTCGATGCCGAGGTGCACATCGTTTCGGGCGCCGTTTCCGCCATCCAGAACCTCACGAAGTGTGTCGAGGGGGCCGGCGTCCAGGTCGACGACATCGTCCTCGAAAGCATCGCCTCAGCCACCAGCGTGCTCGAGGAACAGGAGAAACAGCAGGGCGTGGCGCTCGTCGATATCGGCGGAAGCACCACCTCCATCGCCGTCTACGACGAGGGGACCGTCGCCCACACGGCCTGCCTCCCGATCGCGGGCTCCCACCTCACCCACGACCTTGCCCGCGTGCTCCGCTGCCCCTGGGAAAGCGCCGAGCGCGTGAAGTGTACCGTTGGCGCTGCCTATGCCGACCCGGCAATGGCCTCGGAGACGGTCGAGATCCAGGCCTTCGGCACGCAGTCAACCAAGCACGTCCCGCTCGGACACATCTGCGAAATCCTCCAGGCCCGCACCGAGGAGATCCTCGAAATGGTGGCCCTCGAGCTCAAGCGGGTGGGCTATCTCGATCGTGTCGCCGCGGGCCTCGTCCTCACCGGGGGGACGGCGCAGCTGCGCGGCCTTCCGGAAGTCGCCGAGACGCGCCTTGGCATCCCCGCCCGTCTCGGCCGCCCCCACGGGTATTCCGGGCTTTCCGACCTCATCGGGACTCCCGCGTTTGCCACGTCGATCGGCCTTGTGGAGTACGCGCTCGGCGGCCGCGAACGGGTGGTGGAATCCACCGGCGCCGCCTTCGAGGTGCCGGTCGGCGGATTCTTCCGCCGGCTCGCCTCGCTCGGGAGGGCGCTGATGCCCCAGTAACACGGAGGAGGGAATGAGCCACATCGACGAACCCCGCAGTCTCGTCTCATTCAGCAAAGGGAAGGAATCCGCAATGAGCATCCGTTACGACACCGAGCTTCTCCCCGACATCAAGGTCGTCGGTGTGGGAGGCGGCGGCTGCAACGCCGTCAACCGCATGGTCCGCGCCAAGATCCCCGGCGTCACCTTCGTGGCCTGCAACACCGATGCCCAGGCGCTCATGTCCTCCGAAGCCGCCACAAGGCTCCGGATCGGCGAAAAGCTCACCAAGGGACTGGGCGTCGGAGGCGACCCCACCCGCGGCGAGCGGGCAGCCGATGAAAGCCGCGACGAGCTCTACGACATCCTCCGCGGTACGGAAATGGTCTTCGTCACCGCCGGTATGGGTGGCGGCACCGGCACCGGCGCCGCGCCAGTCGTCGCCGAAATCGCGAAGGACTGCGGCGCGCTCACCATCGGCGTCGTGACCAAGCCGTTCCAGTGGGAAGGCGCCCGACGCATGAAGCAGGCCGAGGAAGGCCTTGCCCGCCTGAGGGACAAGGTCGATACGCTCATCGCCATCCCCAACTCCCGCCTCATCGAAATCTGTCCCCCCGATACCACCATCGAGCAAGCGTTCGAGACCGCCGACGACGTCCTCCGCCAGGCCATCCAGTCGATTTCCAACATCATCAGCCAGAACGGCTCCATCAACCTCGATTTCAACGACGTCCGCACCACCATGAGCGAGGCCGGCCCGGCGCTCCTCGCCGTCGGCCGGGGCGTCGGCGAAAATCGCGCCGTCGAGGCCGCCCGCGCCGCCACCAACAGCCCCATCCTCGACCAGTCGATCGATGGCGCCCACAACGTGCTCTTCAATGTCACCCACAACGGCAACCTGCAGCTCCGCGAGCTCGACATGGCCGCTCGCGTCATCGCCGAGGTGGTCGATCCCAGCGCCAACATCATCTTCGGCACCGTCGTCGACCCTCGCGTCGGCGAAGAAGTGCAGCTCACCGTCATCGCAACAGGCTTCGCCCCGAAGGCAGCAACCATCGACGACCCGCTGGAAACCAGCCGCATCCGCGACTACAACCTGCCGGGCGTGAGCAACATGGAAGACGCTGAGCTTCCCGCATTCCTGCGCCGCAACATCCGTTCGCTCAACAGTGCGCGGACCGTGGGAGAGGGGAGTATCGCGAAGCTGGCTGAAAGGAGGTAGCTACCTAACCGAGCGCGCTGAGTCCGCAAGGACACTCACCCGAAGTCTTCGGGCAAGCATGGGGCTTGATGCAATGGGAGATGGCATCAAGCCCCGTTCTTTCGCGCCGGCTACCCCGCCGGTAGCCACCCCGCTTTCAGCCGGACGCGTACAGTACCACACTTCTTGACAGAAACACCAGCACCCGGATGAGATTCCAACCATCGCGAAGCGTGTTCCACCACGCGAGCCGACCGGGCTGACCCATGCCGATCGATCCACACGTTGGCCTGTGTTCCATCTGCAATCACGCCCGCCTCGTGCTCTCCGGCCGCGGCTCGCTCTTCTACCTGTGCAGCCGCGCGGCCGAGGACCCCCGGTTTCGTAAGTACCCCAGCCTCCCGGTCCAGCACTGCCCCGGGTTCGAGCCAGGCGAGCCCGCAGTAGTGTCCGAAGATTGCCGAGCTGAAGGGACGAGACGGGCTCATCGACA
>JBBIVC010000176.1:0-5202 GCA_037439905.1 Thermoflexus sp. | reverse complement strand
GTGACGGCCGCGGCGCAGGGCCCAATGGCCGAGACCTCGCGGCAGCGACTCGAGAGCGAACTGGCAGCGATTCGGGACGCAGGCGGGGACGCCATCCTGGTCCAGCCCGACGAAGCGTCGCTACGCGCATTCGGCATCAACCTGATGGACTTCAGCCGCAGGGCGGGGGCGGCCGACGCCGGCTACGCGCAAGGAAAGGCCGAGGCTGGGCGGGTCGCGGAACGCTGGCATCGCCCGGCCTGACGAGGAGAGAGGCCGGCCGTGCAGGACGGGCGCTCGTGCTAGGCAGTGCCCGCAAGCGAGCGCAGCCGCGCCACAATCTCGGGGAGCACCTGCAGGACGCGATCGATCTGGGCGTTGGTATTGGATTGGCCGACCGTGAGGCGGAGCGAGGCGTGGGCGAGGTCCGGTTCGATGCCCATCGCGGTCAGCACGTGGGAGGGTTCGAGCGCGCCGGTGGTGCAGGCGCTGCCCGAGCTGGCGGCGACGCCTGCCATATCGAGCGCGAGGAGCACGCTCTCGCCCTCGACGTTGCGGAAGCAGCAGCTGAAGTTGTTGGCAAGGCGCCGGGCAGGGTCGGCAGGACCGGTGATGACGGTATCGGGGATGCGCTCGGGGAGTTCGAACAGGAGCCGATCGCGAAGCTGGCGGGCATGGGCGATGCGCTGTTCGGCCTCATCCCAGGCGAGCTTCATGGCGGTAGCGAGGCCAACGATCCCGGCAACGTTCTCGGTGCCGGCGCGGCGCTCTTTTTCCTGGCTGCCACCGAAGATCATCGGTTGCCAGGGGGTACGGTTCTTGATGTACAGCAAGCCCACGCCCTTGGGGCCGTAGAGCTTGTGCGCGGCGATGCTCAGGAGGTCGACGCCCAGGTGGGAGGGCGTGATATCCATGGCGCCTGCCGCCTGGACGGCGTCGGTGTGGACGACGACCTTCGGGTTCTTTTCCCTGGCTATCCGGGCGGCCTCGGCGACAGGCTGGACCGTGCCGACCTCGTTGTTCGCGGCCATGATGGAGACGACCGTGGTCTCGGGGCCGACGGCGGCTTCGAGCGCGGCGAGGTCGACGACGCCTTCGGAATCGACGGGGAGGTAGGTGGCGCGGAAGCCTTCGCGTTCGAGCTGTTCGACCGTGTGCAGGACGGCGTGGTGTTCGATGCGGGTAGTGACGATGTGGTTGCCACGACCCCGCTGGCGCTGAGCGAAGGCTGCTCCACGGATGGCGGCGTTATCGGACTCGGTGCCGCCGCTGGTGAAGACGATTTCGCGGGGCTGGGCGCCGAGGAGGTCGGCGATGAGCTTGCGGGCGGCATCGATGGCGCGGCGGGCCTCCTGGCCTTCGAGGTAGATGCTGGAGGGATTGCCCCAGAAGGTGGTGAGCATGGGGAGCATGGCTTCGACCACGCGGGGGTCGGGCGGAGTGGTTGCCGCATGGTCGAGGTAGATGCGCTCCATAGAGCCAGCGTAGCGGGCGAAAAGGCGGCCTTCCAGCATCGAGATGGCTTCGTTGCCCGGTGGTGCTATACTGGGCCGTGGCAATTCCTCTCTGGAGTGGGCACAAAGCCCACTTTTTTGTTGGAGCTATGAAAAACGAACTCCTGCTGGCACTCGGTCAACTCGCCGCCGAAAAGAACCTCCCCCGCGAGGTGGTGTTCGAGGCTGTCGAAGCGGCGCTGACTTCCGCCTTCCGGCGGGAGGGGGACAACGCGCCCAACATCAACGTCAAGATCGACACGAATTCCGGCGAGATCCGGGCCTACCGCCAGATGGTGGTGGTGGACGAGGTCGAAGAGCCGGCGGTGGAAATGGCGATCGAGGAGGCGCGCCGGTGGAAGCCGGATGTCCGCGTTGGCGATGTGCTGGACTTCGAAGAGCAGCTTCCGCCCAACGCCGGCCGGATCGCGGCGCAGACCGCGAAACAGGTCGTGCTGCAGCGGCTGCGCGAGGCGGAACGTGACGCGGTGTACGAGGAGTACGCTGGTAAAGAGGGCGAGCTTCTCGTTGGGACCGTGCAGCGGGTGGAGGCGCGGCAGATCATCATCGAGCTGGGGCGCGGCACCGAGGCGGTGCTTCCGCAGTGGGAGCAGGTGCGGAACGAGCACCTGCGGCCCGGCCAGCGGGTGAAGGTGCTCGTCCTGGAAGTGCAGAAAGCGGTGAAGGGGCCCCAGATCGTGGTGAGCAGGAGCCACCGTGGGCTGCTGCGCCGGCTGTTCGAGATGGAAGTGCCGGAGATCAAGGCCGGCACGGTGGAGATCAAGAGCATCGCGCGCGAGGGGGGCCACCGGAGCAAGGTGGCGGTGCACTCGCGCAACCCGAACATCGACCCCATCGGGGCGTGCGTGGGCATGCGCGGCACGCGGATCCAGAACATCGTGAATGAGCTCGGCGGCGAGCGGATCGACGTCATCAAGTGGGACCCGGACCCGGCGAATTTCGTTTCGAACGCGCTGAGCCCGGCGCAGGTGCTGGAGGTCGAGATCGACCCGGAACAGCACCTGGCGACCGTGGTGGTCCCGGACAAGATGCTCTCCCTGGCGATTGGGAAGGAAGGCCAGAATGCGCGGCTGGCGGCGAAGCTGACCGGCTGGCGAATCAACATCCACAGCCAATCGAGCAAGGCGCGCGCCGCGGAAGGCGAGCCGGAGGCTCCGTTGGCCTTTGAGCCATTCGCACCAGGCGAGGCGCCGGATATCGACATCATCGAAGCGGCCGAGGAGATCGCGGCGGCGGCCGAAGCGGCCCCGGAAGTTGCAGCGGAGCCGGAGGTCCCAACTCCCGTGGTCGCGGAGGTGGCCCCGGCAGCCGAGCCGGTCGCGGAGGAGGAGGAGATCTCGTTCGCGGCCGTGGTCGAACGGATGGAAGTGCCAGACCGCGAGGAGCGCGAGTCGGAGGACTACGGGGAAGACGAGGACGAGGAATACGAGATCCCGACAACGGTGATTGCCGAGACGAAGCCTTCGGCGATCCGGTTCGCGGAGGACGTGCTTCCGAGGCGGCCCGAGGAGATCGAGGAAACGCGCAAGCCCGCGGCGAAGAAAGCGCGGCGCGCGCCGCGCTTCATCGAGGATGAAGACGACGAGATGGAAGACATCGACTACTCGGGGCGGATTCACTGAGGGAGGCGGTCGCCGTGCCAGGCCCCAGACCGCGGCCCATTCCCCAACGAACGTGTATCGGCTGCCGCATGGAGCAGGGCAAGCGGGAGCTGATCCGCATCGTGCGCACACCTGAGGGCCACGTCGTGGTCGACCCGACAGGGAAGGCCAACGGCCGGGGAGCCTACCTTCACCCGCTGCGGGCGTGTTGGGAGAAAGCGCTCAAAGGGGGTACGATAAAGAACGCACTCAAGATCAGCCCGGCCGTGGACGATATGGAGGCCCTGCGTGCCTTCGCAATGGCGTTGCCGGTGGAAGAAAGCGAAGCGTTATGACGGCTAAACCCTCATCGACGGCAGTGAAGATCCCGGCAGCTCTCACCGTCAAGGAACTGGGAGACCTTCTCAACATCTCCGCCATCGAAGTCATCAAGCGGCTGATGACGAACGGCGTGATGGCCAATGTGAACCAGACGATCGACTACGACACCGCGGCGATCATCGCGGTGGAGCTCGGGCTGGAGCCCGAGCAGGAGGCGCCGCCGGAGCCGACGGTCGCGACCGTCGCAATCGAGGAAGAGGAAATTGTTGACGACCCGGCCTCGCTCAAGCCGAGGCCCCCGGTGGTCACGATCCTCGGCCATGTCGACCACGGCAAGACGAGCCTGCTCGACGCGATCCGGAAGACGAAGGTGGCGGCCGGGGAAGCGGGCGGCATCACGCAGCACATCGGCGCTTACCAGGTGGAGCGCGACGGCAAGCTGATCACGTTCATCGACACCCCCGGCCATGCAGCCTTCACGGCGATGCGGGCACGGGGCGCGCAGGTGACGGATATCGCCGTGCTGGTGGTGGCGGCGAACGACGGCGTGATGCCCCAGACGGTGGAGGCAATCAACCACGCGCTCGCCGCGGGTGTGCCCATCATCGTGGCGATCAACAAGATCGACCTCCCGGCGGCGAACCCGGACCGCGTGAAGCAGCAGCTCACCGAGCACAACATCGTGGTGGAGGACTACGGCGGCGATGTGGTCTCGGTGCCGGTTTCGGCGACGACAGGCCAGGGGCTGGATGACCTGCTCGAGGCGATCAACCTGGTCGCCGAGATCTCGGAGCTGAAGGCGAACCCGGATCGCCCGGCTTCAGCGGTGGTGATCGAGGCGGAGCTGGACCCGAACCGCGGGCCGGTGGCCACCGTGCTGGTCCAGGCCGGGACGCTGCGCCAGGGCGATGCCGTGGTGGTCGGCGAGACCAGCGGAAAGATCAAGGCGATGTTCGACGACCAGGGGAAGCGTGTCCGCTCCGCCGGGCCATCGACCCCGGTGGTGATCATGGGACTCGAGGCGGTCCCGGAGGCGGGGAGCGCATCCGGGCGGTGGCGGATGAGCGGCTGGCGCGCCAGATCGTGGAGGAACGGCGGCGGCGGCGCGAGGCGGAGGAGCAGACTGCCCACGCGCACGTGAACCTGGACACGCTGTTCAACGAGATCAGCGCCGGGAAGCTCAAGGAACTGATCATCATCCTGAAGGCGGACGTGCGCGGGAGCGCCGAGGCCCTGAAGGGCGCGCTCGAGCGGCTGAGCAACCCGGAAGTGAAGCTGAAGATCATCCACTCGGCGACGGGCCCGGTGAGCGACAGCGATGTGATGCTTGCCGAGGCATCGAACGGCATCATCATCGCGTTCAACACGCGCACCGACCCTTCGGCGAAGAAGCGGGCCGAGGCCACGGGCGTCGAAATCCGCAGCTACAGCATCATCTACCAGGTGATCGAGGATGTGGAGAAGGCGCTCAAGGGCATGCTCGAGCCCAAGTACCAGATGGTGACTGACGGCCACGCGGAAGTGCGGCAGGTGTTTAAGTCGAGCCGCCTGGGACAGATCGCGGGATGCTACGTGCTCGATGGGACGATCCGGCGCGGGTCCCAGACGCGGGTGTTGCGGAACAAGGAGGAGGTCGGCCGGGGCCGCTGCGAAGGCCTGAAGCGCTTCCAGGACGACGTCCGCGAGGTACAGACCGGCTACGAGTGCGGCGTGGTGCTGAGCGGCTTCGACAAGTACGTCGAGGGCGACATCATCGAGTTCTACCACGAAGAGCGCATCAACTAGCC
>JBBIVC010000175.1:0-5239 GCA_037439905.1 Thermoflexus sp. | reverse complement strand
CCGCTCCGCTCCCCACGTGTTCACCACCCGCTCCGCCGGCACCCCGCACTCCTCGGCTCGTGCGCACCCATAGGCCACCCAGTCGAGCTGGCCCGGCGCATGCGCGTCGCTGTCGATGGCGAACAGGCACCCCATCTCCGCCGCAAGCCGCAGCAGCCGCCGCGGCGGGTCCAGCCGTTCGACCCGCGAGTTGATCTCCACCGCGACCCCGAACTGCCGGCACGCCTCGAACACGATCTCCGCGTCGAACTCCGATTCCGGGCGTTCCTTGCCCGAGATGTACCGCCCCGTGCAATGCCCGAGGATGTCCACGTTCGGATTGGCCACCGCCATCACCATCCGCGGCGTCATCTCCTCCGAGGGCATCCGCAGCTTGCTGTGCACGCTCGCCACCACCACGTCCAGCTCCGCCAGCAGATCAGCCTCCTGGTCCAGCGTTCCATCGTCGAGGATGTCCACCTCGATCCCGGTCAGGATGCGGAACGGCGCCAGTTCGGCGTTCAACCCGCGCACCACCGCCAGCTGCTCCCGCAGCCGCCCGGCTGTCAGCCCTCGGGCTACCTTCAGCCGCGGCGAGTGGTCGGTCAGCACCATGTACTCGTGCCCCAGCCCGATCGCTGCCTCCGCCATCTCGCGGATCGGGCTGCCACCGTCCGACCAGTCGGAGTGCACATGACAGTCACCCCGCAGCAGCGCCCGCATCGCCCGCCCGGCTTCGGGCGGCCAGGCACTGGCCGCCTCTGCTTCGAGTTGCGCAAGGTACTCCGGCACGCCGCCCCCCGCCGCCTCGGCGATCACCTTCGCGGTAACTTCGCCGATGCCCTTCAGTTGCCGCAACGTCCCGTCGGCCGCGCGGCGTTCGACTTCCCCGGCTTCCAGCCCGCGCAGCACCGCGGCCGCGTTCCGGAACGCTTTCACCCGGTAGGATGGCTCATTCGCCCGTTCGAGCAGAAACGCAATGCGGTCCAGGGCGGCCAGGGGCTCCACGCGCGCGAGCATACCCGACTCCGCTTTGAACGACCCGCCCCTCCTGCGGCACAATGCCGCGACATGACTCTTCCACCCGTGAACGAACGCGACAAAGATTCCGTCGCGCGCTACCTCCTCAGCTTCCGCTGGGACTTCCGCAACGAGGCCGTTCACAAGGTCCTCGTCGATGGTGGGTTGCCGCTCTGGCGCCAGGTCCTCCGCCTCGTCCCGGACTCCCGGGAACGCGGCCGACTGCTCGAACTCGGGAGCCCCCCGTTCCACATCACCCTGATGCTCAGGAAGTTCAGGAACTACGACCTCTCCCTCACCGGCTACGCCGCCGATGGCCGCCCCGAGATCCGCCAGACCCTGACCAGCCCCGAGTACGGCGAGCAGTACGAGTTCGTCTGCACCTGCTTCAATGCCGAGCAGGACACGTTCCCCTATCCGGATAACACCTTCGATGTCGTCACCTGGTGCGAGGTCATCGAGCACCTCACGGAGAACCCGGTCCACACCCTCGCCGAGATCCACCGCGTGCTCAAACCGGGAGGCGCGCTCATTCTCTCCACGCCCAATGCCAGCCGCGCCGATTCCATCGTCAACTTCCTCCTCGGGCGAAACATCTACGACCCCTACCACCTGGGTTCACCCCTCAAGGGGAGCCGGCATAGCCGCGAGTACACGCTCTCCGAACTCAAGGAACTGCTCGAAGGCTGCGGCTACGCTCTCGATTACGCCCGGGACATCGACATCTACCCGGCCGCGGGCTGGAAGCGCGGCGCCTTCCGCTGGTTGCTCCAGAACGTGGTTGCCCGCTTCACCGGGGGCAACTATCGCTTCCACCTCTTCGTCCGCGCGCGAAAGACCGATACCCCGTTCCGCTACTACTTCCCCGAACGCCTCTACGATGGTGGACACCTCGCCTTCTATATGGCCCCAAGGCACGCCAACGTCGTCTTCGGCGAAAACGACATCCCCCACACGGCCATGGGCTGGCACGACCTGAAGACCGGCCCCGATGGGCGGAAGTACCGCCGCAGCTCCGATGTGGGCGACATCTACCTGGTCAGTCCCGGGCGGCTTACCTCCGCCACGGTGATGCTGGCGAACGGGAAGGGCGAGGCCCAGGCCTGGCACGACAACGGCGGAGCCCTCGTCAGCCTCGGCTCTGCCACGTTCGATGCACCCGAAGGCCGCTGGACCGAGGTCACCATCCCGCTCTCAGCCGCGTACGAACCGGGCAACCCTGTCCACATTCGTCTCGATGTCCCCGGCGGCGTCGATGTTCACCGCGTGACCACGGCATAACGGGCATCTGTGCGTTAACGCAGCGCAATTGCCTATCCGCTTTCGCCTTTGCTAGGATCGCGCAAAGGCGGCGTGGGTATGGATGCGACATCCGTCCTCGTGCTCAACCAGAACTACGAGCCGCTCAATGTGTGCAACGTGCGGCGCGCGCTCATCCTCGTCCTTCGCGGCAAGGCCGAAGTCATCGAATCCGCTCGCGCCGTCCTTCACACCGCCCGCGCCACGTTCGTCCTGCCTTCCGTCATTCGCCTCGTGCACATGATCAAGCGGCCCCGGCCGACCGTTCGCCTCACCCGCAAGGAGATCTTCGCCCGCGATGGCTGGCAGTGTGTCTACTGCGGCCGGGCCACGCGTGATCTCACCCTCGACCACGTGATTCCGCGCCATCGCGGTGGCCCCCACACCTGGGAAAACCTCGTGGCCGCCTGCCGCGCCTGCAACCACAAGAAAGCCGGCCGCACCCCCCAGGAAGCCCGGATGACCATGCTCCGCGAACCGGCGATGCCACGCGTCTCCATCTACCATTCCTTCTTCCCCTACCTCGGTTCCCAGGAGGAGTGGCGCAAATTCGTCCCCGGCTGGGATGACGCCGCCCTCTCCGCCGCCGGCTGATTCGTTCCGCGCGCTTCGGATGGCGCTCTGCCCAATCCGCCACCTCCTGTATAGTTCGCATAGCCTGCTTCTATCAGTGGAGGTGCCCCATGACCCACGCTATCGCCGACTGGCGGGCTCGCGTCGCCGATAAGCTCGTCTCACCCGAAGACGCCGTCGCGCTGGTCAAGGATGGTGACCTCGTCTGGGCCGGCGGCTGGACCTCGGTCCCGCCGCAGCTCTGCGGAGCGCTCTCCCGCCGCGGCCCCGAACTGAACGGCGTCACCATCATCTCCTTCCTCACCCCCTACAAGTGGGACACGCCGGAAAACCTCGAACACTTCAAAATCATCACCGCCTATGCCAGCCCCCTCGACCGCGCGGCTGTCCGCGAAGGGCGCATGGACTACATCCCCGTCGCCCAGTTCCGCGAAGGCAAGATGCCCGCCGGGATCGACCGCTTCGATGTCGCCCTCATCCCCATCTCTCCTCCCGATGAAGAGGGCTGGTGCTCCTTCGGCAGCGGCGTCTTCTTCGGGCCGACCGTCGCCTCAATTACCGCCACCCTCATCGGAGAGATCCACCCCGAGTTCATCCGCACCGGCGGGCAGAATCGCATCCACATCTCCCGCTTCCAGCGCGTCATCGAGTACACCCTCCCGCCCCCGGTGGCCCCCATCCCGCCTCGCAGCGAGGAGACCGAGATCGCGGCCCAGGTCATCTGCACCCTCGTCGCCAACGAGATCGTCTACGACGGTTGCACCCTCCAGTTCGGCATCGGCGACGTTTCGGCCGCACTCCCCGCCTTCCTCGATGAGCGCCAGGAGCTCGGCGTCCACACCGAGCTCCTCCCCGCCGGGATCCCCGACCTCGTGGAAAAGGGCGTGATCACCGGCCGCTACAAGCCCCACCACGTGGGCAAGGTCGTGGCCAGCGCCCTCGGACAGGTCCCTCCCGAGGACCTCCGCCGTATCGATGGCAACCCCACCTACGAGCTCTACGATTTCACCCACACCGACGACCTGCGCATGCTCCTGCAGATCGAGAACTTCGTCGCTGTCAACAACGCCATGGCGGTCGACCTCACCGGCAACGTCTCATCCGAAACCCAGGGCAACAACCTCTTCAGCGGCACGGGCGGGCAGGCTGCCTTCGCCGTCGGCGCCTCTACAGCGGCCGGGGGATCGGTGATCGTCCTGCCCTCAAGCTCGCTCGTGAACGGCACCCGCGTCACCCGCATCGTCGGCGGCCATCCGCCTGGCACTGTCCAGACGGTCCATCGCGGCTTCGTCGATTTCGTCGTCACCGAACAGGGCATCGCCCGCCTGCGCGGCAAGTCGATCCGCGAACGCGTCAACGAGCTCATCTCGGTCGCCCACCCCGATTTCCACGGGGAGCTCAAGAAGGAGGCGCTTCGCCTCTACGGCATCGCCGTCTAGCGCCTCATTGCGGCTCTTGCATCCCCAACCGGCGGTGGTACGCCCCGTTGAACACCGCGTAGGCTCCGCACCGCGTGCAGTCGACGTTGTTGCCATAACAGCAGAACGTCCGCTCGAAGTTCCCGCCCTCGCCCATGTACAGCGGCAGCATCTGCCGCAGCCCGCAGGTCTCCCCATGCTCGCCGGTAACCTCCAGGCACCGGTCCGACTTCATCAGCTCCAGGGCCCCGATGTTCGTCTTCACCCGGTCCGGGTACTTCCGCTTCACCGCGATCACCCGGTCGATCACTGCGTCCCGCTCGCGCAGGTCTTCCCAGCCCAGCCCGGTCTGATCGTCCCCCGAGGGGACGTAGAACGTGAAGGCGATGCCGGTCACCGGCCAGTCCTTCACTTCCTCCACAAACGCCTCGATGCCGTCCGCGTTCTGGCGGGTGACGGTCATCTGCAGCATCACGGTCGTGCCGTCGTCCGGGTCCCGCTCGAACACCGCCTTCTTCACCTTGTCGAACACGCCCGCACCGCGGATCGGGTCGTTCATCTCCTTCGGCCCATCGAGCGAGACGGTCACTAGGTGCCCCGGGACCGAGGGGATGCCATAGGTCCCATTGGTCACGATCGATGAATGCTCGAAGAGTGGCATCGCCTTCAGCACCAGCTCCCGCCGGATCATCGGCTCCCCGCCCATGAACAGCATCGACCGGATGCCATGCTTGTCCCGCAGCTTTTCCAGCTGCGAAAGCATGGTGGCGTCGTCCATCTTGTCCTTGGGCCGGTTGGGGTTATCGGCCCGGAAGACAAAGCAGTGCGTGCACGAGAGGTTGCACACGTTGGTAACGTTCACAAGCGCGGCCCGGAACTCCAGCTCGCCGAAGTCGGTCGGCTCCCGGATTTCCGTCGTGGGGATGAAACTGCTCACGGTTGCCCTCCGC
>JBBIVC010000174.1:327-5301 GCA_037439905.1 Thermoflexus sp. | reverse complement strand
GCCTTGGTTCACCCCCACGCGTGTGGGGACGACACTGAAACCGTCATACACCACCTGCCAAAAACGACATGACACGACGCCTCAGGCTGGCCGCCGCACTAACAATAGCCCCTCGTAGTCCTCAGGCAAGTAGCTCGGCGCTCCCCAGATTCGCCATGCGAACCCCTGCTCGTTGTTCGTCGTGTACACCATGAACGCCGAGCCCCCTTTCGATTCCTGGCAGGCCATCTCCCACAGCTTCTCCCGCACCATCGCGGAGACGTTCCCGATGAAGACGTTTGCCCGTGGCTCAATCATCCAGCGCGAAAGCTCCCCCCGCATGCCCCGTGGCACGCGCTCAAGCATCAGCAGCATCATCAGTCTGCCTCGTCTCCCGCGTCCCGGAGGTCCACCGCCGGGGCATGCGATCTGCCGGCGGGGATGGCACCACCGGGGTCCCACAGCCAGCCGGGCGTCGGCACCGGGCCGTCGCCTTCGAACTGGTACTCTTCGGCGGTCTTCACCGGTTCGCCCAACACGCGCGCGATGTCCGGGATGATCCGCTCCAGGAGCTTGCCCCGGTAGAAGGCGTCGCGGCAGCTCTGCCGGACCCTGCTCTCCAGGTTCGTGGTGCCCTCCGCCACCGCCTGGAATGCAGCGGGAATCGCGAGTTCGGCCTTGTACAGGTCGGCGATGTCGTACACGAATGAGAGCATCTTTCCCGTGTGGATGAACCCGAGCCCCGGCGAGTAACCCGTGGCGATGATCGCCGCGTGGCAGATGCCGTACAGCGCGCTCGTCGCGGTCGATAGCGCCCGGTTGATGGGGTCGGCCCGGCGCCAGTCGCCACGGTCGTAGAACCGTCCCTGCCACGGGACGCCGGTCGCTTCGCTCCAACGAGCATACGCGGCCCGCACGCGGAGACCCTCGCGGCCCCGCAGCTGCTGCAGGCTCAGGCCGGCCGGCAGATCCTCGGGGAAGCGAAGCCGGTACATCCGGTCGATCACCTGGAGCCGTTCCGTCGGGTCTGAAGCCAGGTAGGCCTGGCGAACAAGGTTCCGCGCCGACCGCGTCTCGCCGGTCGAGTGGGCGTACAGCCTCACCCCACCCTCTCCCGTCCAGCACACGAGGCAGCCGTTCTCTGCCAGCGCCCGCATGGCCGCGTGCGTGACCGTGGTTCCCGGCCCCAGCAAGAGGAGGTTGAGCGAGGCGCAGGGAACCGCCACGCTGCCGCGCTGGTCGAACAGGGCGATGGCTTTCGCATCCTGTTCGACCTTGCAGCGCTCGACATAAAGGTAGGTGAGGCTGTCGCGCACCTTTGGGAGCGAATGCAGATCCTTCACATCTGTTGTATCGACGCGATGGACAGCAATCCACACCCGAAGGCCTTGCCCGGCCCGATTCCCTCCTCGATGGCAACCCGGAACGCCCCTGGCTCCGTGACCCGCAATTCGCCTTCGAAGAGCGCGGTTGCGAAAGTGAGGTGACGCGTGGCCTGCTCGCCGTCGATGCGTCCCCACAGTCTCGGGGCCGGGTCGGCCCGGGCCGCCGGCACTTCGCGGCGCACTGTCTGTTCGATGCCCGGTTCCAACCGTGCCGTCACGACCTCGAACCCGAAGCGCGCCGCCTGGCGGCCGAGCCAGAGCATCCGGTCTTCCTCGCGCCGGAGTTCCACGCGCTTGCCGATGCGCTTGCCATCGGGCCGCTCCCGCCAGGCGCTGGCGGGCTCGGCACGGGTCCGTCGCACGATCCCCGTATGCTGCCCATCGGGAATCGTCGCCGGGTCTCGCCACTCGCCGCTCACGTCGAGCTCGCGGGTGTCGGGCCCCAGCGTTGCGCGGTGGTGCACGCGCCGCGTGGGGTTCGCTCGAAGGCGGAACCGGTACCGGCCGCCCGGCGCAATGCCGGCGAGCAGCCCATCGAGGGAGACTGGCGGGTCGGCGCGGATCGCCCGGCTTTCGAGCTGCCAGTGGGGCGCGACGCGGGATTGGACCAGGACGGGGGTGGTGCCGTCAGCCGCCGGGCGTTCGACGCGATACAAGACGCCGAGCTCGCGCCGCGCTTCCTTGGATTCGACATGCGGGAACCCGGCCATGATGACGCGGTGCAGTTCGTGGCAATCCCTGAGCCAGCGCAAGGTGTCGCGGTTGCGGGGGTTAAGCAGGAGCCGGCTGAGGTACATCGGTACGCTCCTTTACGAAGTAGTGCTGGAGGATTGGGCGCGGGCCGAACGTGCGGTCCCTGAATGCGGCGCCGAGCGGTTGATCCATCCGGGTCTCGCGGCCAGGCGTCTCGAACGTGCTTTCCACCACGAACCGGAGCTGCATCGAGGGCCCGGCGAGGGCGCGCCTCCATGGAGCCAATGGCAGCGGCCAGGGCTCCTGCCGCAGCGCGTCGAGGAGCGGCAGGTCCCGTATCCCGCTGCCCGGCAAGGCCACGGGCACCGACGGCACGAATGCCTTCCGCCCGAGCGAGAGCTGCCACACGGGTTCGCGAAGCGCGCGGTCGATGGTCTCGATGAGCGCGCGGTCGTCACCCTCCAGCCCCACCAGGAAATCGGCATCGGCCAGGTAATAGCGATTGGAGAGGACGGCATTGCGCGAAATGCCGCCGCTCGCGCGGACGATGCCGAGACCGGCGCCGGCGGTGTGGTAGTCACGCGCCATGACCCCTTCATGGTCGACCCGGACGCCGAGGCGCAGGGCGGCCAGGTCGGCGACATCCTGGTCGCGTGGGCGTCCCAGCGCCGCGCACACCAGGCCTATCACGCCGCTCTTCGATGGCTCGATTTCGGTATCCCGCTCGGTGAACCGGCTGCGCGTGCCCCACGATTGCAGGGGACCGCACAGCCGGAAGAGGAGCGTGGCCATCTCAACTCCCCCCGGCGGCCGCAGCGACGGTGCGCTCCAGCAGGTCGTTGAACGTGGCGACGCGCGCTGCTGCGAGGTTCGGGAGTTCGGCATCGCCGGTGGCGATGAGCGCAAGCGACGCGCCCGCGGGCGCTCCGTAAGTCGTGGTGAGCTCGCCCCAGTGCCGGTCGAGCGCCGTGATCGACTTGGCAATGATGCCCTCGCCCGAGGGCCGGACCGGGCAGACGAATGCGTTGGCGAGCGACCATGCCCCGGATGGCCGGACCACCGTCATGATGAACGAAGGGGCGTTGCGGGCCGCGAATGAGTTCTGCTTGCCCGTGGGGATGGCATCGCGGCTGGCGACCAGGAAGGCGCGCACCGTGTCGGCCGCGAGTGCCGCATCGCCACCGAGGTTCCTGGTCAGCTGGCCCAGGTCGATGTTCGCGTAGCGGTAGTAACATGCCGAGTTGAACTCCACGGTGCCGATCATGTCGGCCCCCGCCGTGTCGCCGGGCTTCAGGTCGTCGA
The DNA here is from genome assembly GCA_037439905.1 of Thermoflexus sp. Lineage (GTDB taxonomy): Bacteria > Chloroflexota > Dehalococcoidia > Tepidiformales > Tepidiformaceae > Amarobacter. Next base: position 1,942 of record JBBIVC010000174.1, on the reverse strand, counting down.
CGGCGGTGTAGTAATCGAATTCGCTGCTGACCTGGTGGGTGGAGATGGCGTGCGCGACCTGGCAGGCCGCGTCGATGTTGCGTTCGGGCAGGTCCGCGAGCATGCGCCCGAAGAGCGCGAGGTCGGCAGCGCGGCCACCATCGAGAGCGGACTTCAACTCTTTCGCGAGCTTCTTCGCGTCGTCGTCTTGCCCCCCTTTCTTCGCTGCCTTTTTCTCGGCGGCGGAAGCCGCCAGCGTCTCCCACTGGGCTTCACAAAACGCCACGATGCGATCAACCTCGGCCGCCCCGAGGTAGAGCAGGTATTCGGTCTTCTGGTCCTTGGCGAGAGCGATGTCGAGCAGCGCGAGACCGGCCTCGGCAACGCCGGCGCACAGTTCTGCGGGCCGCCCCCGGCTCGCCAGGCCATCCGCGATCTTCTCTACGAAGCGCTTGCTGCGGATGGCTCGCTGCTCCTCGGGAACGAGGTTGGAGATATCGAACTCGCGCCGGATGGCGCGCTTGATCGCCTGGCTTGAGATACGCGCCCGGCGGTAACCGCCGAATTCGCAGGTCTTCGGGCTGCCGGTGTCGTCGCGATTGAGGTTCGAGGGGGCGAAGTTCTGGAGGATGTGCAGTTCGAGCAACATGGCGTGGTTCTCCTTCTGGTAGTGGCGCCGCTAGGCGTCGTCGTCGTCGTTGGTGGTCGAGTCGTCCGTGCTGTCCACGGGGGCGGGACCGCCCTCTGCTGGCGTCCAGCCCCAGAACCCGGAGGCCCAGCGCTTCTGGACCTTGCGGCCGGCGTCATGCCAGTCGCACAGGTCCAAGAAGAGCTGCAGGTAGTCGATCGGCGCTTCGCCCTTCCGGGAGCGAAGCAGGGTGATGAGGTGCCGGAGGTGCTCAGGAACGGCCTCCCGGTGGGCATCGAGCAGTGCCGTGAAGCGCCGTTCCACGCCGGGGTCTTCCTCTCCGGGGCTGCCCCGGAGCGGGCGCAAGTCGGCGCCGAAGCCTCGCCGCGCATAGCCTTCCGCCCGGCGGTGGTGCGGATGCAGGCCAAACAGGCTCCCGACGATGTAGGCCTCGTCGGGTGCGCGGTCGAAAGCGGGCTCGATGTATGGCGCCATTTCGGCGACGGTCCCGGGCGGCTTTCCCAGGCCACGCCGGAGCGCCGCCAGGGCGCCCCTGTCCTCGCGCCGTGATTCCAGCTTTCCGATGAATTCGGCCGCGCTTGCGGTCAGCGTGCGGGTGGTCGTCATACGGTGGCCTCCTCTGGTTCGGGGAGCAGGGGCTTGAGTGCTTCGGCGAGGTTCGCCAGCAACCGGGGCCGGGCAAGCGCCGCGGCGCGGTATCCCCTGCTCGATGTCTCGAGCGCGCTCGCCGCCCGCTCGAACGAATCGATAGCTGACTGCCGGAGCGCGGCCGCCCACGCGGACTGGGCTGCGGCCCCGAAGTCGGTGTCGTAGGTGCCGGCGAGCGCGACCATCAGCCTGCGGAACGGCTCATCGAGCCGCGGCCAGTAGGACCGCGCCGGGGCAAGTGACTCCACGAGGTCGTCGACGCGGTCCCGGTCGGCTGTTCCATCGGGCTCGAGCGTCTCTTCGGCCATGAGCCTTGCCGCCCTGGTCAGCCTCGCGGCC
>JBBIVC010000174.1:0-288 GCA_037439905.1 Thermoflexus sp. | reverse complement strand
AATGCTCGTGATGAGCTCGGAGCGGAGCAGGTAGGCATCGGGGAGCGGCAGGGCCTCCGCTCGCCAGAGGAAGACCTTCGCCCGGTCGGCCGAAAGCCCGAACATCGCCAGGCCAAAGGCGCGCGGCTCCAACCGGCCTGCGGCACGGAGGCTCGCCAGCCAATCGAGCGTTGCCGCCCGCCGGCTTTTCCGGCCTTCATCGTGAGAGAACTCGAGGAGGGCCGGACCCTGGCGCCACAGGGCCTCTTCGGGCCTGAATCCGCCCGGGAACCAGGGGTGCTGGTTCTT
>JBBIVC010000173.1:0-5369 GCA_037439905.1 Thermoflexus sp. | reverse complement strand
GAGAGTCCCCGATGAGCGAATCCGCGTCCTACGTCATCTCCGCCTGTCGCGAAAACGATGTCAAGTTCATTCGCCTCTGGTTCACCGACATCGTCGGCGCCCTCAAGAGCTTCGCCATCACCGTCGAGGAGCTCGAAAAGGCCATCGAGGAAGGCATGGGGTTCGATGGCTCCAGCATCGAGGGGTTCGCCCGCATCGATGAATCCGACATGATCGCCCGCCCGGACCCGGCGACCTTCCAGCTCGTCCCCTGGCGCCCCCGCGAAGCCGGCGTCGCCCGCATGTTCTGCGATATCTACTACCCCGATGGCCAGCCCTTCGAGGGCGACCCCCGCTACGTGCTCAAGCGCCAGCTCAAGCGCGCCGCCGACCTTGGCTACACCTTCTATGTCAGCCCCGAACTCGAATACTTCTACTTCAAGAGTGCCGAGCGGCCCGAGCCCCTTGATCGCGGCGGCTACTTCGACCAGACCTCCGATGCGGCGAGCGACCTCCGCCGCGAAACCGTCCTCACCCTCGAGGCCATGGGCATCGAGGTCGAATACAGCCACCACGAGGTCGCGCCCAGCCAGCACGAAATCGCCCTCCGCTATACCGATGCCCTCACCATGGCCGATGCCGCCATGACCTACCGCCTCGTGGTCAAGGAAATCGCCGCCGCCAACGGTGTCTATGCCACCTTCATGCCCAAGCCCCTGGCCGATCAGAACGGCAGCGGCATGCACGTCCACCAGTCGCTCTTCAAGGGCGAACGCAACGCCTTCTTCGATCCCGCCGACCCCTACCACCTGAGCGCCATCGCCCGCTCATACATCGCGGGCCTGCTCCACCACTCCGCGGCGCTCACCCTGGTCACCAACCAGTGGGTCAACAGCTACAAACGCCTGCTTCCCGGCTTCGAGGCCCCGGTCTACATCACCTGGGCGCGCCGCAACCGCAGCGACCTCATCCGCATCCCCGAATACAAGCCCGGCAAGGAAACCCACACCCGCATCGAATACCGTTCACCCGATTCGGCCTGCAACCCCTACCTGGTATTCGCGGTCATGCTCGCGGCCGGCCTCGATGGCATCGAAAACGAGCGCCCCATCCCCGAACCGGTGGAAGAGAACGTGTTCGAGCTGACCCCCGCCGAACGTGCCGCCCGTGGCATCAAAATGCTCCCGGGCAGCCTGATCGAGGCTATCGAACAGGCCGAGGCATCGCCCTTCCTCCGCTCCGCCCTCGGCGACCACACGTACGAGAGCCTCATCAAGAACAAGCGGATCGAGTGGGAGCGCTACCGCCGCCACATCAGCGATTTCGAGCTCGCCGAATACCTGCCAATCCTCTGAGCAGCGCCCCGCCTTCTCCTACTCCGGGGGAAGGTCCTTCGCCAGCGACTCGTAGCGCCTCGCGTACTTCCCCACATCCGGCGCCGGCCCCATGGCCGCGTCCACTTCCTTGCCGAACTTGGCTTCCGCCTCTTCGATCTGGTCCGCCAGCGTCTTGTGCTGCGCGAACTTGCTCACGATCCGGCGCATGTCGTGACCCGGTTCCTTGTCCGCGTTCACGCACCTCGGCGGAACGACGTCAGTTTGGACACTCCGCGAGAAGACTTCCTCTCGCGAACCACACTTCGGGCACATGAATTCATAGAGCGGCATGGGCCCAATGGTAGCGGCCCGCCCCGCGATTTGCGAAGCGGGCCGATCGTTCGTCTTCGCCCGCCGCTGATCTTATTTCGCCGTGGGGCCCTGCCGGTCGAGGTCCGCGAGATAGTGCTCCGCCGCGATGGCCGCCGTCGCCCCATCGCCTGCCGCGCTGATAAGCTGCCGCGCCGCCTGCGTACGCAGGTCTCCCGCCACGAACAGCCCCGGCACCCGTGTCCGCATCTGCAGGTCCACGATTGCGTGTCCGCTAGCGTCCAGCTCGACCAATCCTTCCAGCAGGTGGTTGTTCGGCGTCTGACCGATAAAGATGAACACCGCGCTTATGGGCACCACGCTCACCTCGCCCGTCTTCACGTTGCGAAGCACGGCCCGCTCTACCTGGCCCTCGCCCTCGATCCGCTCCACCACCGAGTTCCAGGTGAAGCGCATGTTCGGCGTGGCGAACGCCCGCTCCTGGAGGATCGCGCTCGCGCGCAGCGTGTCCCGCCGGTGGACCACATTCACCGACCGCGCATAGCGCGCCACGAACATCCCCTCATCCAGCGCCGAATCCCCGCCGCCAACGACGATCACGTCCATGCCCGTGAAGAACGCGGCGTCGCAGGTGCCGCAGTAGCTCACGCCCCGCCCGGTCAATTCCGCCTCACCCGGCACACCGAGCTTGTTATACGCCGCCCCCGCCGTCACGATGACGGCCCGCGCGCGGATGGTCCGTTCAGCGGTTCCTAACTCGAACCCGCCGTCCGGCTGCCGCTGGAGCCGCTCGACACGCTCGTAGGCCGTTTCCGCCCCGAACTTCTCCGCCTGCCGGTGGAACAGCTGGGCCAGGTCGAACCCGTTGATCCCGTCCGGGAAACCCGGGTAGTTCTCGACGATGTCGGTGGTGGCGATCTGACCCCCGGTCACCTCGCCCTCGAACACGACCGTTCGCCGCCGGGCGCGCGCGCTGTAGAGCGCCGCCGTCAGCCCCGCGCCACCTCCACCGATGATCGCGATATCGTACTGTTCCATTCGCCGCCTCCGCGGGGTGAAACGAGGGCCGGCGGATTGCTCCAGCCGGCCCTGCGCGTTCGTTGCCGTCAGCCTGTCCTCAGACCAGGGCCTCGTCGATCCGCTTCTTCAGATCGCTCTTCGGGCGGAACCCGACCACCGTCCCCTTGAGTTCGCCACCCTTGAAAATGAGGAGCGAAGGGATGCTCCGGATGCCGAACTTGCTCGGCACCATCGGGTTCTCGTCGGTGTTCATCTTCATGAAGTTCACCTTGCCGGCGTACTCCTCGCTCAGCTCCTGCACGATCGGCGCGACCATCCGGCACGGCCCGCACCACGGCGCCCAGAAATCGACCAGCACCGGCAGGTCCGACTTCAAAACGTCGCTGTCCCAGGTCGCATCGGTCACTTCGCGTACTTCTGCCATCTCTCTTCTTGTTCCTTTCCTCGCGGCCACCCGTCGCCCGGCTCGTGTGCTCCGATGAATGCGGGTGAATGGTAGACTCAATATACCCCCATGGGGTATGCTCGTCAATACCACGGAGGGCCCCACCCATGACTCCTGAAGAAACCAAGCGCCTCCTCGACCGCCTCGCCCGCATCGAAGGCCAGGTGCGCGGGCTCCGCAGCATGCTCGAAGACGGGCGCTGCTGCGAAGACGTCCTCACCCAGCTCCTCGCTGTCCGCTCCGGCCTCGAATCCGCCAGCCTGCTCATCCTCGAGAAGCACCTCAACGACTGCGTCCTCAGCGATGCCACCATCGATGACGCCACCGTCGATAAGCTCCGCGAAACGCTCAAGCTCTGGAGCCGCCATACCGTGCACGCTGGCTGAATCGCCACGCAAGATCTGCTCGCGCGGGTGATCGAATTCCCCTATACTCCCCCCAATTGGTGGCTTCGGAGGGTTCCCCAGTGAGCGAAACGTCGTCCTACCGTACCGAGCTCACCGCACGGCTCCGCGCCGTCACCGACGACATCGCCTGGCTCATTCGCGGCATCACCCCCGAACAGGCGGCCTACAAGCCAACCGATGCCGAGTGGTCCATCCACGAGCACCTCTCCCACCTGCGCGACATGGAACAGCAGGTCTACCTCCCGCTCCTGCGCTGGGCCACCGTCCCCGATATGCTCGACCCCCTCGACTACAGCCGCCGCGATTGGCACGACCACCGCTACCGGCCCGCCGAGCCCCTCGCCTCGCTCATCGCCGATGTCCAGCGCATCCGCGATGAGGAACTCGCTATCTTCCGCGATATGAACGACCTCACCTGGACGCGCCTGCGCGAGGACACCCGCTGGGGCCCACTCACCTGCCAGTGGCTTGCCGAGTTGATGTACCGCCACGCGCTCGACCACCTGCAGGGCATGATGGCACTCAAACAGGACATCAACCTCGCCGCGATGCAGCCGCCTCCCATCGTCGTCGGCGGGTATATCGGAGGTAGGCCCTGACCATGCGTCTCCGCAGCATCGTCTCCATTGGCGTCTCCGGCGCCGGGCTCGATGACGCCCTTGGCTCCCAGGCCGATGGCGTCCTGCTCACGCTCGCCGATGCTTCCCGTCCCATCGCCGATCTGCGCCGCGAGGTGACCGCCGCCCTCGGACGTTCCGCCACGCACGAAAAGGCGGCCCTCGTGGTGGTCAACCATCCCCGCACCCGCCTCCTCCGCGATGACCTCGACGCAATCCTCAGCCCGCTGGTGAAGGGCGTCCTGCTGCCCCACGCCGTTGAACCACAGGACGTGCGCGACATCGCCGTGCTGCTCCGCGAGTTCGAACTCCAGCGCGGCATCGAACCCGGCGATACCGCCGTGTTCCCCGTGATCGATACCGCGCGTGGCCTCATGAAGGCCGCCGAGATCGCCTCCGCGGCCCCCCGCGTCGGCGGCCTCGTCTTCCACTCCCACCGCTACGCCCGCGATATCGGGGCCCGCGATGAGCAGAAGGGCGACCGCCTCGCCTACGCGCGCGGCCAGGTCGTCGCGGTCTCGCGTGCGCTTGGACAATCCCCACTGGTCGTCTGTGATGGCCTCGAACTGGTCTACCTGGCGCAGTACGGGTTCGCCGGCGCCATCCTGCCCGATGCCCGCATGGCGATCACCGCCAACTCCGCGTTCGCTCCCACCCAGGCGGCCCGCGATCACGCCCGCGAAGCCGCCGCAGCCTACGACGCGGCCCGAGCCGAGGGCGCCTGGGTCGCCCGCCTCGGCGACCAGGTCATCGATGCCGCGGCCGCCCGCAAGGCCCGCCACCTCCTCGGCGAATAGGCGCTCGGCTCACCTTCGGTATAGTCTCCCCTCGCACAATCCGAATCGAGGTGCCCCGTGCCTTATCGCACCGACCAGTACGAAGGAATGCTCGCCGAGACCGTCGTCATCCCCGGCGCCGGTGGCGAACCCATCTACGCGTACTTCGCCCGCCCCCTCGGGCCGGGCCCCTTCCCCTCCGTCGTCCTCATCCACCACATGCCGGGCTGGGACACCTGGTACAAGGAAGCGACCCGGAAGTTCGCCTCCCGCGGCTATGCCGCCATCGCCCCCGACCTCTACTGCCGCGTGGCCCAGGGCACGCCCGATGACGTTGCCGCGAAGGTCCGCGCCGAGGGCGGTGTCCCCGACGACCTGGTCGTCGGCGATGTGGCGGCCTGCGCCGCGTTCCTCCGGTCCCAGGCGTTTTCCAATGGCAAGGTCGGCGTCTTCGGCACGTGCTCAGGCGGCCGACACGC
>JBBIVC010000172.1:0-5370 GCA_037439905.1 Thermoflexus sp. | reverse complement strand
ATGACGTCCATCGCCGATAGGCCCGAGGTAACCGCCTTCCAGCAGTTCATCGATGGCCAGTGGGCCGATGCCGCCGAGGGCGCCACCTTCACCCGCACCAGCCCTTACGACGGCCGCGTCGTCGGCATCTACCCCAACGGTGGCATCGCCGACGCTCAGAAAGCCATCGAGGCCGCCCGCCGCACCTTCGACTCCGGCAAGTGGTCGAACTCCCCCGCCGCCGACCGGGCCCGCATCCTCCGAAAGGCAGCCGACCTCATCGCCGAACGCGCCGACGCCCTCGCCACCTGCATCGCCAACGAAGTCGGTAAGCCGAAGACCATGGCCTTCGGCGAAGTCATGGCCACCGCCGAGGTCTTCCAGCTCTTCGCCGCAAAGGCCCTCAACCTCAGCGGCGAATCCTTCACCCAGCAGATCCCCGACGCGGTCGGCATCGTCGTCCACGAGCCGGTCGGGGTGGTCGGCATCATCACACCCTGGAACTTCCCGCTCCTCCTCATCTCCTGGAAGATCGGCCCCGCCATCGCTGCCGGCTGCACCATGGTGGCCAAGCCCTCGCATTACACCCCGGGCAGCACGCTGATGCTCGCGGGCATCCTCGCGGAAGCGGGCCTCCCGGCGGGCGTCTTCAACGTCGTCACCAGCGAGACCGACAATGGCGCCCTCGTCGGCCAGCACATCGCCGCCTCCGAACTGGTCGATAAGGTCGCCTTCACCGGCTCCACCGCCAGCGGCAAGGCGGTCATGCGCGCCGCTGCCAATAACGTGAAGAAGATAAGCCTCGAACTCGGCGGCAAGTCGCCCAACATCGTCTTCCCCGATGCCCAGGTCGATGCCGCCGTCGCCGGCGCCTTCTTCGGCATCTACCTCAATAGCGGCCAGGTCTGCCAGGCCGGCAGCCGCCTCCTGGTGAGCAACAAGGTGAAGGACGAGTTCGTCAGCAAGCTCGCCGGCATGGGCGCCGCCCTCAAGATGGGCGACCCACTGGACCCCTCGACTACCATGGGCCCGGTCATCAACGAAGCCCAGCTCGCGAAGATCGAAGGCTACCTCGAGAAAGGCAAGGCCGAGGCGAAGCTCGTCACCGGCGGCAACCGCGCCACCGATGGCGACCTGGCGAAGGGTCTCTTCGTCCAGCCCACCATCTTCGATGAGGTCACGAATACGGCGACCATCGCCCGCGAGGAGATCTTCGGCCCCGTCCTCTCGGTCCTCTCCTTCGACGACATCGAGGATGTGATCCGAACCGCCAATGACACCATGTACGGGCTCGCGGCGGCCGTCTGGACGAAGGACATCAACGTCGCATTGAAGGTCGCGAAGGGCCTCCGCGCCGGCACCGTCTGGGTCAACGCCTACCACGGCACCGGGCTCTACAACATGCCGTACGGCGGCTACAAGCAGAGCGGCCTCGGCCGCGAGCTCGGGAACGCGGGCCTCGAAGAATACATGGAGACCAAGTCCATCCAGATTAAGCTCCAGTAGCCTCGCGTTCCGGGTACGCGGAGATGCCACGAACCCGCCCCTGTGCACCCGGAGGGGCGGGTTCACCACGGAGTACAATGGCCCCATGACGGCACTGCGTGAGTCCACAGCCGGCTCCATACCGCGGCTCGAAAACGGCGACCGCCTGACGGTCGCCGAGTTTGAACGCCGCTACGAGGCCATGCCCGACGAGAAGAAGGCGGAGCTCATCGAGGGGGTGGTCTACTTGAGCTCACCCGTTAGCACCGGGCACAGCGATGCCCAGGCCCTGCTCACTGGCTGGCTGATCGCCTATGCCACGGCACACCCCCATCTCAGGGTGGGCGTCGACGCTACAGTCCGCATCGACGCGGAGAACGAGTTCCAGCCGGATGTACATCTCCGTCGGAGCGAAGGCGGCTCAACCCGCCAGGCCGGCGGCTACCTCGAAGGCCCGCCCGAGCTCATTGTCGAGATCGCAGCCAGCTCCGTCTCGCGTGACCTGCACTCCAAGAAAAACGTCTACCGCCGCGCCGGCGTCCGCGAGTACGTCGTCCTGCGCCTGCTCGATGGTGAGCTCGACTGGTTCGAACTGCGCGACGGTGCATACGTCCGCCGCGAACCAGACACCGCCGGCATCATCGAAAGCGCGCAGTTCCCCGGCCTCCGGCTCGACGTGCCCGCGCTGCTCGCCGGCGACCTTCCCCGCCTCCTCGCCGCGCTCGATTAGTTCGCCGATTCGTACAGCGGCATGGGAAACGCCGGCGCCCACATCTCGATCAGCAGCTCCTCCAGCTCGCTCGCCCACTGCTCCCACGTGCCGCGGGCATACGCCGCCTCCGGGCTCGCGAGGCTCGCCTGCACCACATCCGCGCTCTCGAACGAGTACAGCCCGAGCTGGGTGCCACCGCGCGTGCTGCCGCTGCGGACCGTCACGATCCCGGGGATGCGCTCCACATCGCGAAGATGCACCTGCCGGAACCAGGCGGCAAAGCGTTCGCGGCTCTCCGCCTTCGGCCGCGCGCGCACAAGGAGAAAGGGACGCGTGGTGTTCACGAGCCGAGATCGTTAATCAGCCGCAACACAAGCGCCATCGCCGGCTCCAGCCCCCACCGGGTGTCCACCACAATGGCCGGGAACGGGAACGGCTGGGGCCGGCCCTTCATCATCTCGTAGACTGCCAGGTCCGCCTGTGAGTGCCCATCCCGGGGCCCCGCGAGCCGCTCCCGGACCACCTCCTCCGGCGCGATTAGCCGCACCGCGATCATCCGCGCATCGGTCTCGTTCGCCAGCCGTACGAACCGGCGGCGATCCCGGTTTGTCAGGTTCGTGGCATCGATGAGCGCGTGCCGGCCCTCGAGCAGCGCGCGCCGCGCCTCCGCCTCCACCCGGGCGAACACCAGGCCACTCTCGCGAGGCGAGTAGGTCGGCTCCGGCGCCAGCCCGCGCCGGATCGCGTCGCTCTCCACATGCGCGATCTCCAGCCGCTGGCAGAGCGCCCGCGCGAACGTCGTCTTCCCGGTGCCGGGCAACCCGGAAAGGAGGATGAGTGCCACGCCCGGCCCCGCCGAATTGCTGTTACCCATGCCCTGTGCTAGGTTTACAGATGTTCAACGATAGGCAAAGGAAGAACGAAGAGAAGGTTGCTGACGAAAGAGCGCAAAGCCGAATTGATTGGGGACTTCGCCGTCCACCCGAAGGATACCGGCTCCCCTGAGGTACAGGTCGCGATCCTCACCGAGCGCATCAAGTACCTCACCGCCCACCTCAAGGCGAACAAGCACGATTACCACACACGCCGCGGTCTCCTGAAGCTTGTTGGTCAGCGGCGGCGCCAGCTCCGCTACCTCAACAGCCGCGATGTCAACCGGTACCGCGAAGTCATCGCCCGCCTCGGCCTCCGCAAATAGCGGAGGCCTTTGTTCGTCACGCGAATCACCCACAGCAACCTCCCCGATAGCGCCTTCTCACCTTTGCCACCGTCCCGATGGAACGCGGACGGAGGAACTCCCGCATTCCCCCCGGAGCAACGGGGAACCCGGGCAACGCTGGAAGCAGAGAACTGACAGAGAGCATGAGAGAACCACACACCTACGAACTTGAAGTCGGGGGGAAGACCCTCACCATCCAGTACGGCATCCTCGCCAACCAGGCCAACGGCGCCGTCACCGTCCGCCTCGGCGATACCGTCGTCCTTGTGACCGCCTGCATGGCCGAGGCCCGCGAAGGCATCGATTTCTTCCCCCTCACCATCGACTACGAGGAGCGCCTGTACGCCGTCGGCAAAATCCCCGGCGGTTTCCCCCGCCGCGAGGGCCGCGCCAGCACCGAGGGCATCCTCGCCATGCGCCTCACCGACCGCCCCCTCCGGCCCCTCTTCCCCAAGGGCTTCCGCAACGAAGTCCAGATCGTCGCCACCACCCTCTCGGCCGACCGCGAACACCAGCCAGATACCCTGATCACGGTTGGCGCGAGCGCCGCCCTCATGATCAGTGACATCCCCTTCAACGGCCCGGTGAGCTCCGTCCGCGTCACCCGCCTCGATGGTGAGTTCATCATCAACCCGACCTTCGACCAGGCCGAGGCGGGCGACCTCGACATCATCGTCGCCGGTACGAAGGAAGCCGTCGTCATGGTCGAGGCCGGCGCCAAGCAGGTCTCCGAGGACGTCGTGCTGCAGGCTATCGAGGTCGCGATGGAGGCGAACCGCGCCATCATCGCCCTCCAGGAGCAGATCGCGGCCGAGGCGGCCCCCGTCAAGAAGCCGTTCACGCCCGCCGCCGAACCGCTCGATGCCATGGCGGCAATCGGCGAATACCTCAAGGACCGTATCCCCGAGCTCGTGGCCACCGCCGCCTCCGAACGCAGCGATGCCAACAAGGCCGTGCGCCTGGAGCTCCAGGAAAAGTTCGGCGAGCAGTTCTCCTCGGGCGAAATCGCCGATGCCCTGTACAACATCATCAAGAAGGCCATGCGCAAGCAGATCCTCGAACAGGAGAAGCGCGCCGATGGCCGCGGCATCACCCAGATCCGCCCGCTCGATATCCACGTCGGCGTGCTCCCGCGCACGCATGGCAGCGGGCTCTTCTCCCGCGGCGAGACCCAGGTGCTCACCATCGCCACCCTCGGCGGCCTGAGCATGGCCCAGAAGCTCGATACCCTCTCGCCCGACGAGTCGAAGCGCTACATGCACCACTACAACTTCCCGCCCTACTCCGTCGGCGAGGTCCGCCCGATGCGCGGCGCCGGCCGCCGCGAAATCGGCCATGGCGCCCTCGCCGAACGCGCCCTCGAACCCGTCATCCCCAGCGAGGAAGACTTCCCCTACGCGCTCCGCCTCGTCAGCGAGGTCATGTCCTCGAATGGCTCCACCTCCATGGCCAGCGTCTGCGGCAGCACCCTTGCCCTCATGGATGCCGGCGTGCCCATCGCCGCTCCTGTCGCCGGGATCGCCATGGGCCTCATCATGGGCGACGATGGCAAGTACAAGGTCCTGACCGATATCGCCGGCCAGGAAGACTTCATGGGCGACATGGACTTCAAGGTCGCCGGCACCCGCGAGGGCATCACCGCCCTGCAGATGGACATCAAGATCGGCGGCGTCTCGCGCGAGCTCCTCAGCCGCGCGCTTGCACAGGCCAGGGAGGCCCGCGAATACATCCTCGATCAGATGCTCGAGGTCATCCCCGAGCCGCGGCCTGAGATGTCCGAGTACGCCCCCAAAATGTACAAGATCAAGATCGAGCAGGATCAGATCGGTACCGTCATCGGGCCCGGCGGCAAGATGGTCCGCAAGATCCAGGAAGAATCGGGCGGGGCCACCATCGATATCCAGGAAGATGGCACCGTCATCGTCGGCTCGCCCAACGAGGCCGTCGCCCAGGCAGCTATCCGCATGATCGAAGG
>JBBIVC010000171.1:1281-5393 GCA_037439905.1 Thermoflexus sp. | reverse complement strand
GTCGCCCAGTACGCCCCGGCCACGAACACCACTCCGCTCACCACGTTCCCCAGCGTGACCGGCACGAGGTTATGGATGAACCCGCCCCACGAGACCGTCTCCGGGTGGTCCATCACCAAAGCCACACCGAGGAGCGTCATGTTGGCGACGCTGTGTTCGAACCCTGCCCCAAAGAACGCGAACAGGCACCAGAAGACCATGATGAGCCGCCCTGCCTCGCTGGTGGTGCGGAACGCGCACCAGACCGCCAGGCAGACGAGCCAGTTGCAGAGCACGGCGCGCCAGAAGAGCTCGGCGGCAGGCAGGCTCATCTTCGTCGCGGCCACCGACTCCACGAAGCCAACCTGCGGGGCCGACGACAGCACGCCGCTCTGGGCCACCAGCAAGGCCAGTACCAGCGAGCCCGCCAGGTTTCCCCCATAGCTGGCGAGCCAGACCCACGCCACAGCCCCCGGTGAGACAGCCCGCCGCAACAGCCCGATGCTCATGACCATCACATTCCCGGTGAACAGCTCGGAACCGGCGACGATCACCATCGAAAGCGCCGCGCCGAAGGACGCCCCCATTACCGTCTTCGTCCACGGCGAACCCGCCGCCGAAAGCGGCGCCCCGATCGCGAAGACGAGCACGATCGCCAGCCCGACGTAGGCGCCGGCCAGGGCCGAAAGGACCAGGTATCCGTGGGGCGCCGCGCGCAGGCTCGCCACCTTCGCTGCCGCCGCCTGTCCTACTGCCTCAAGTGTCGCGTTCATCCGACCGGCTCCAGCGTGTTCGTGTGCTCAAGGAGCCGCATCACCGAAAGCGGCACCGTCTGCTGGAAGCGTTGGCGAACCAGCGCCTCGACGAGCACGGGCAGGTCAGCGACGTGGACGTTGTCGAGCACCTTCGCGGCCAGCCGCGCCTCTTCGCCGAGACGTCCACCGGCATACACCGTCACCGCCTCTTCTACACGGTCGCCGAGGCGGATGTTGGCCCCCAGGAGCCCGATATCGCCGATGTGGTGCTTTCCGCAGGCGTGCACACAACCGCTCATGTGGATGCGGGTCCCCCTGGGCACCTGGATCCCCTTGCGCTCCAGCTCCGCTGCCAGGTTGAAGGCGTGGGTCTTGGTATCGATCAGCGAGAAGTGGCAGTAATCGTTGCCGGTGCAGGCCACCAGGTTTCGCCACACCGCGGGCGGGTTCGGCCGCAACTTCGCCAGCAGCGGTTCTCCCAGGAACCCCGAGAGCGCGGCATCCGGCACGTGGGGCACGACGACGTTTTGGTCGACCGTGAGCCGCACTTCGCCCCGCCCGTATTCCGCTGCCAGCCGGGCCAGTGCATCGAGATCTTCAGCAGTGGCGCGGCCGACCGGCACGTGGAGGCCGATGTAGTTCAATCCCGGCTGGCGTTGCGGGTGGATGCCAAGGTGGTCGCCCGCTACCTGGAGCCGCTCGTCCATCCCGGCCCGCATCAGCGTACAGCCGAGTCTCGCCTCCAGTTCGGCGCGCAGCCGCTCCTCGCCCCATTCCGCCAGCAGCCACTTCAGGCGCGCGCGCGTCCGCACCTCGCGCGGGCCGTGGTCGCGAAACACTTCTGCAAGCGCCAGGAAGAAGCGCACCACCTCGCCCGGCCGGAGGAACACGTCGAGTGGCGTCGCCAGCCGGGGAGATGTCCCGCCCAGCGCGCCCCCGACGAGCACATTGAAGCCGGCCACCCGGCGGCCCTCAACATCGGCGGTAGCCGGCACAAACCCGAGGTCCTGGGTTTGCGCGTGGCCACAGTCGTCACGGCAACCAGCGACCGAGACGTTCAGCTTGCGCGGCAGGTTGCTCAGGGCCTTGCCGGCAGTCCGGTGCGCCTCGGTGAGCGCATGCACCAGCGGGGTCGAATCGAACAGCTCCATGCCATCGATCCCTGCCAGCGGGCAGCCGATGAAGTTGCGCACGTTATCCATGCCCGTCTGCCTCGTGCTCAACCCCACGCTCTCAACCCGCTGGATGATTGCCGGGATGTCCGGCAGGCGGAGGTCCCGCAGCTGGAGACCCTGGCGTGTGGTGAGGTCGATCGTGCCGCGCCCATAGGCGCGCGCCAGCTCGGCCACGGCCTCAAGCTGCCGGCTGGTCACGATTCCACCGGGCAAGCGCAATCGCATCATGAACGTGCCCGGCCGCTGGGGACGGTGGAACACGCCGAACCACTTCATCCGGGCCAGCTCGTCCTCACCGATCTCCTCCACCGGCGTGCCGGCCGCCGCGTATTCGAGCAACGCGGGCCACACGTCCAGCCCATCCTTTTCCGCTTTCATCACCTCGAACTTGTTCATGGGGATGCCTCCTCAGGCCTCCCACGGTATTGCCAGTAAGCGGCGCCAGCGTTTCGCCCGCATGAAGGGGAGATGACTTTCCGGTTGCCGCTATATTTCGGGCGCCGTGCGGGCCCGGGCTGGAGCAGGAGAGCGCCGCTGGGGCAGCCGGACGCGAGCGCGGGAGCAGGCGCTTCTTCCCGCCTCTCCGTACGCGCCCGGCGTGATGTTCGAGTCCAGGCGCTGGGTGCCGGGGCGACACCTGGGGAGCTGAGCGCAAGCCCTCAGGCGGCGCCGGCCATCTTCGGGCTGGTGAGCCGCACGCTGCCGCGGTTGCCGAGGACCGAGCGGATGCTGCGGGCGAGGTCTTCGGTGGCCGCGGCGCGGGGGAAGTCGAACTCCATCTCCTCCCCGGCGGTGTCGCGGATCACCAGGCGGACTTCGTCGCGCCCCGGGTGGTCCTTGAGCATGGTGACGACGACCTTGAGGAGCGCCTCATCGGCGAGGACATCCTCGGTTTCGTAGAGGGTGACGGTGAGGCGCGCCGTATCGGGAGCCACGGGTGGCGTGATGCCAGGGCGGGCGGCCTCGGTGGTGGCCCCGGCGGCCGGGTAACCGCCGTTGCGCGGCGCGTGGCCGTTCGCGCTGGCAGCTTCGGCGCGAGGTTCCTCGTGGGGCCGCTGGGGACGACGCCGTGGGGATTCGACCTGCCACTGATCGGCGGCGAAGCCGGCGACGGTGCCCTCGGCCGAATCGTAGGCTGCGGCCTTGCGCACGTTCAGGCTGATGCGGTCGCCCCGGTCGCGGATTTCGACCGAGCAGACGAGCACGCGGCCTTCCGCCCAGATCTCCTCGCCGGTGAGCTCGATGGTGTCGCTCCAGACGGTGAGTTCGACGCTGGCGGAGAGGTCTTCGAGGTCGACGACATAGAACTTGCGCCCATCGCGCGTGACCCGGGCCTGGACGCGATGGACGAGCCCGGCAACGGTGACGGCCTGGCCTGCCAGCTCGGGGGTCAGGTCGGCGAGGGTGTGGGTGGCGTAGCGGGCGACATGCTGGGCGACGGCCTTGAAGGGGTGCTCCGAGACGTAGACGCCGAGGAGCTCCTTCTCCCAGGCGAGCATGTCTTCCTTGCGGGCCGGCGAAGGCTCGAGCTCCAGGGCGGGCAGGGGGGTTTCGACCTGGCTCCCAAACAGGTCGAACATGGTGGCCTGGCCGCTTTCGCGGAGCTCGCGCTCCTTCCGCGCCAGGGCGACGAGCCGTTCGGCGTTCATGACGATGGTGCCCCGGTCGCCGAGGAGGTCGAAGGCGCCGGCCTTGGCCAGGTGCTCGATGGCGCGGGAGTTGGCCGAAGAAAGGTCCGCGCGCTTGCAGAAGTCCTCGATATCGCGGTAGATGCCGCCCTTTTCGCGTTCGGCGATGATGCCTTCGCAGGCGGCGTTGCCGACGTTCTTGACGACGCCGAGGCCGAAGCGGATGGCGAGGGAGCCATCCTGGCGCCGCTCGACCGAGAAGTTATCGAAACTCTTGTTGATATCGGGAGGGAGGACTTCGATGCCGAGCTTCGAGCACTCCGCCACGGCGGCGGCGATGCGGGCGTGGGTATCCGGCGCGTTCCGGGTGAGCTGGAGGAGCGCCGTCATGTACTGGACGGGGTAGTTGGCCTTGAGCCAGGCCGTCTGGTAGGCGATGTGGCCGTAGCACCAGCTGTGGGCCTTGTTGAAGGCGTAGCCCGCGAACGGCTCGATGAGGTCGAAGACGGCGGCGGCTTCCTCCTCGCTGTAGCCGTTGGCGACGGCGCCAGCGATGAAGCGGCCGCGCTCTTCGG
>JBBIVC010000171.1:0-1271 GCA_037439905.1 Thermoflexus sp. | reverse complement strand
AGCCATGATGGCGCGGACCTTCTTACCCATCGCCTTGCGCATGACGTCCGCCTGGCCCAGGGAGTAGCCGGCGAACTTCTGGGCGATGAGGAGCACCTGGTCCTGGTAGACGATGACGCCGTAGGTCTCATCGAGGATGTCGGCCAGGCGGGGATGGGGGTAGGTGATTTCGATGCGGCCATGCTTCCCATCGATGTAGCGGGGAATGTGCTGCATCGGGCCCGGGCGGTAGAGGGCCACCATCGCGCAGAGGTCTGAAATGGTGGTGGGTTGCAGGTCCTGGATGTAGCGGCGCATGCCCGCCGATTCAAGCTGGAACACGCCGAACGTCTCGCCCTTGCCCAGCATCTCCATCGTTTTCCGGTCGCCATCGGGCAGGTGGACGATGTCGATCTCGTCGCCCGTGGTCTCGCGGACGAGGTCGACGGCGCGCTGGAGGATGGTGAGGTTCGAGAGGCCCAGGAAGTCCATCTTCAGGAGGCCGATCTTGGCGACCTGTTCCATGGCGAACTGGGTGGTGGGGATGCTGTCCTCATCGCCCTTGCTGGGGCGCTGGAGGGGGACGTGGTCGATGAGCGGGTCGCGGGAGATGACCACGCCCGCGGCGTGGGTGGAGGCGTGGCGGGCCACCCCTTCGAGCTGCTTCGCCGTGTCGATCAGGCGGCGGACCCGGGGGTCGCTCTCGTAGGCGTCCTTCATCTCCTGGGACTGTTCCAGCGCCTCGGGGAGCGTGATGTGGAGGACTTCGGGCACCAGCCGGGCGACGCGGTCGGTTTCGGCGTACGAGATGCCGAGGGCGCGCCCCACATCGCGGATCGCGGCTTTTGCGCCGAGCGTCCCGAACGTGATGATCTGCGCCACGCGGTCCTTGCCGTAGCGTTCGTAGGCGAACCGGATCATCTCGTCGCGGCGGTCATCGGCGAAGTCGAAATCGACATCGGGCATCTCCCGCCGCTCGATGTTGAGGAAGCGCTCGAAGACCAGGCGGTTGGCGACGGGGTCGATATCGGTGACGTGGAGGACGTAGAGGACGAGGGAGGCGGCGGCCGAGCCGCGCACGCCCATCTTGATCCCGGCCTTGCGCGCGTAGTCGGCGATCTCCTTCACCACGAACATGTAGTCGGTGAAGCCAGTCTGGCGGAGGACATCGAGTTCGTAGTTCAGGCGCTGCTCGAGCTCGGGGGTCACCTCGTCGAAGCGCTCCCGCAGGCCCCGGAAGCAGATCTCTGCGAGGTAATCATCGCTGGTGCGCCCGGGGGGCACCGGTGGTT
>JBBIVC010000170.1:0-5436 GCA_037439905.1 Thermoflexus sp. | reverse complement strand
TAGAGCGGGATATCACCGGGGCGGAGGAAGTAGAACTCGACGTTGTTTTCGGAATCGAGGGAGGAGAGGTTGCTGCCCGACTTGGAGACGCGGTAGCCGCAGGAGTTGAGCAGGTCGAGGGTGGGCTCGAAGAGGGCGCCCTTATTCGGAAGTGCGACTTTGATCATAGCTGGCGGTACACATCATCCAGCGAGAGGCCCTTTTCCGCCATCATGCAGGCGACGTAGTAGAGGACCTGCGCGAGCTCGCCGGCGAGTTCGTCGTTGCTTTCGAAGCGAGCGGCCATCCAGCTCTCGGCGGCTTCCTCGACGAGCTTCTTGCCGATGCCGTGCGGGCCGCGGAGAAAGAGCTCGGCGGTGGACGAGCCCGGCGGCATCTCGCGCTTCCGGCTCACGGCGAGCTCATACATCTCGTCGAAGGTCATGACCGCACGATAGCCGATCCGGTGGATCGAATCACATCAGCCGGCGGGCCGGACGGAGACATCGGCGGCAGTGACCAGCTCGATGGCGCCGCCGGGGCGCTCGACCGCCAGGGAGCCGTCATCCTCGATGCCGACAGCGGTGCCCTCGAAGGCGGCGCCGCCAACCGGGGAAACCAGGACACGCCTCCCCAGGGTTGAGCTGCGAGCGCGGTATTCCTGGAGCACGTGACCGGCGGTCGCCTGGAGGAGCGACTCCAGTTCGTTGCAGACGCGCGCGAGCAGGAGCTCGCGGGGAACATCGCGGCCGAGCTCGCGGGCGAGCGAGGTTGCGATCGCGCTCAGCTCCGGGACGACGGTGGGGTCGGCGTTCACGTTGATGCCGATGCCGGGGAGGGCGATGGCTCCATCGGGCGTGAGCTCGGCATCGATGAGCATGCCAGCCGCCTTGCGGTCGCCGACCCAGATGTCGTTGGGCCACTTGATGCGGGCGGAAGGGAGTTCTGCCTGGATGGCGGTGCAGACCGCGACCGGGACGATGAGGGGCAGGCGGCGGTGGACTTCGAGGGGACAGCGGAGGACAAGGGTGAAATAGAGGTTCTGCCCTGCGGGGCTGTAGAACGAGCGGCCGCGGCGGCCGCGGCCGGCGGTCTGCTCTTCGGCGAGGACGATGGTGCCATGGGGCGCGCCTTCGTGAGCCTCGCGAGAAGCGAGGTCCATGGTCGAGGGCGTGACGGGGCGATAGAGAAGGAAGCGGCCGACCGCGGTGGTGGTGAGAGCGGTCTGGTAGGATGCGGGATTGAACGGGGTGCCGGTGTGCATGGTTCTAGGTGGCAGAGAAAAGGGCCCCGGGAAGTTTTCCGGGGCCCTGGCGTAGCTAAGACCGGAGTCTTAGGAGGGCAGGTGGTTCCTCTTCGGTCGCCCTAGGAGGAGGTCACCTCCAGCGCTAAGGTCAGGCCGTAACTACGACTGTGATAGTCCATGCGCATCACCTCCTTCCTTAACGTGAAACGCTACCGATTGGCGGAGGGGCCTGTCAAGAGGGATGGCGAGGAAGCGGGAGCGGCCGGTGGATGAACGCCATTCGTTTACCGGTGGCGGGAGCGCGGGTATCATGGAGAGGTTGTGTGTAATGGCGGCGCCGTGGTCCGGAAGGGCCAAATCTATGACGCCGCACGCTGGAGGCACCCCTGGTTACCCCCGTTAGCATGAAGCAGCTGCTGGAGGCCGGCGTCCATTTCGGCCACCAGACCCGGCGCTGGAACCCGAAGATGCGGCAGTTCATCTTCACCGAGCGCAACGGCATCCACATCATCGACCTGCAGCAGACGGTGACGCGGCTGGAAGCGGCGATCAACTTCATCCGCGATGTGGTCGCGGGCGGCTCGGACGTGTTGATCATCGGGACGAAGAAGCAGGCACGCGAGACGGTGGAGGCGGAGGCAAAGCGAGCGGGCCTGCCGTACGTGAACAACCGCTGGCTGGGCGGGACGCTGACGAACTTCCGGACGATCCAGAGCCGCATCCGGCACCTGCACAATCTCGAGGCGGCGATGGCGCGCGGCGATTTTGCGCGGCTCACGAAAAAAGAGCAGCTGGACATCGCGAACGAGATCGAGCGGATGAACCGCTACTTCGGCGGCATCAAGAACATGGACCGCCTGCCGGCGGCGGTGTTCATCATCGATACGGTGAAGGAAGCGATCGCCGTCTCGGAATGTCAGCGGCTGAACATCCCGATCGTCTCGCTGGTGGATACGAACTGCGACCCGGACCCGATCGCTTACCCCATCCCGAGCAACGACGACGCGATCCGGGCGATCAAGCTGATCCTGGGGAAGGTCGCCGATGCGGCGATCGAGGGCCGGGCGGCGGCGGAATCGGGCGCGGGCGCCGGGACGCACGCCGACGAGTTCGCGAAGGCGGCCGAGGCGGGCATCGCATCGGGCAGCTACAGCGCGAGCCCGGAAGATGAGGGGGCGACGGAAAGCGGTCCGACCGTCACCGTGATTTCGGCGATCGCGCAGGCCGCCACTGAAACAGCAGCGCAGGAGTAGAAGCACTCGTGGCAGTAACGACTGAGATGATCAAAGCCCTCCGCGAGGAGACCGGTGCGGGGGTAATGGACGCCAAACGGGCACTCGAGGAGGCCGGGGGCGACACGGCAAAGGCGAAGGCGATCCTCCGGGAGAAGGGCATCGCCGCGGCGGCGAAGCGCGCGGAACGGGAAACCTCCAACGGCGTCGTGGAGAGCTACATCCACGCGGGCGGACGGATCGGCGTGCTCGTGGAGGTGAACTGCGAGACGGACTTCGTTGCCAACACGCCCGAGTTCCGGGAGCTCGCGCGGAACATTGCGATGCAGGTCGCGGCGATGAACCCGCAGGTTGTCTCGGCGGACGACCCGGAGCGCGCCGGGATCGAGGGCAGCGACGAGGAAGTGTGCCTGCTGAGCCAGCCGTTCATCCGCGACGGGAGCAAGACGATCGCGAACCTGATCCAGGACACGATTGCGAAGACGGGCGAGAACGTGCGGGTGCGCCGGTTCGTCCGGTTTGAACTGGGCCGATAGCCCGGGATGGCGCGCTATCGCAGGGCACTGGTGAAGCTGAGCGGCGAGGCCCTGATGGGCAATCGCCCGTTCGGGATCGACCCGGTAACGCTGAACGACCTGGCGCGCCAGATCAGCATGGCTGTGGATGAAGGCGTGGAAGTTGCCGTCTCGATCGGGGGCGGCAACTTCTGGCGCGGCGCCACCGTGGCCGAGACCGGCATGGACCGGGCGACCGCGGACTACGCCGGCATGCTGGGGACGATCATGAACGCGCTGGCGCTCCAGGACGCGCTGGAGAAGGCCGGCGTGGTGGTTCGCACGCAAACCGCATTGCCGATTTCCCAGGTGGCGGAGCCATACATCCGGCGGAGGGCGATCCGGCACCTGGAGAAGCAGCGGGTGGTGATTTTCGCGGCGGGCACGGGCAACCCGTTCATGACGACGGATACCGCCGGCGCACTGCGCGCCATCGAGACCGACTGCGAAGTGCTGTTGATGGCGAAGAACGGCGTGGATGGGGTGTACAACGCGGACCCGGCGAAGGACCCGACGGCGGTGAAGTACGACCACGTGACCTATCTCGAGGCGATCCAGCGGCGGCTGCAGGTGATGGACATCACGGCCCTGAGCATGTGCATGGAGCACCACCTTCCGATCGTGGTCTTTGACGTTGCGGCGCCCGATGCTGTGTTTCACGCGCTCCGGGGCGATAGGATTGGGACACTGGTGTCGTCGCAGCCCGAAGGGGAGCCCGCGGCGCAGCACTGAACGCAGGAGGGAACACGGAATGGCAGACCCCGATGAGATCCTGCTGACGGCAGACGAGAAGATGGATAGCGCAATCACCGCGTTCCGGCGCGAGCTGAACGGCATCCGCACGGGGCGGGCGCACCCGAGCCTCATCGAGACTCTTCCCGTCGATTACTACGGGGCGATCACGCCCCTCAAGCAGCTGGGGACCATCAACGCGCCTGAAGCGCGGCTGCTGACCGTCCAGGTGTGGGATCGCGGCGCGGTATCCGCCGTGCAGAAAGCGATTCAGAGCTCGGACCTGGGCCTGAACCCGGCGATCGACGGGCAGACCCTGCGGCTGCCGATCCCCCCGCTCACGGAGCAGCGGCGCAAGGAGTTCGTGAAGTTGCTCCACCACAAGGCCGAGGATGCGCGCGTGGCAGTGCGCAACGTGCGCCGGCACGCCCACGACGATCTCCGCAAGGCGGAAAAAGAGGGGACGGTCTCGCAGGACGACCTGAAGCGGCACGAGGAAGAGCTGCAGAAGCTCACGGACCGTCACATCGCCACCATCGACGCGGAAACGAAGAAGAAAGAGGCGGAACTCCTTGAAGCCTGATGCGGCTGCTGAAAGCCCGGCGGGGCATGGCGGCGAGGCGGAGTTTCTTGGCGACCTGATCTCGCCGATTTCGGGCGGCCGGGTGCCGCGTCACGTGGCGATCATCATGGATGGGAATGGCCGGTGGGCGACCCAGCGGGGTCTGCCGCGAGTCGCGGGGCACCGCGCGGGCACGGAGAACATCCGCCGCGTCATCGAGCGGTTCGCTGACCACGGCGTGAAGTACCTGACCCTCTACGCCTTCAGCACGGAGAACTGGCAGCGCCCCCAGCCGGAGGTGCGGGCGCTCATCCGCCTGTTGCACTTCTTTATCCGGCGGGAGCTGGCGAACCTGCACCGGAACAATGTGCGGCTGCAGATGCTCGGGCACCTGGAGACGCTGCCCGAATGGCTCCAGCGGCGGGTGCGGAACGCAGTGGACCTCACCAGGGAGAACACGGGCCTGGTGCTCAACATCTGCTTCAGCTACGGGGGAAGGGACGACATTGTGATGGCGGTCCGCCGCCTCATCGAGGAGGGGATCCCGGCAGCCGAGGTAACGGAGGAGGTGCTGGCGCGTTACCTTTCGACCGGCACGATGCCAGACCCCGACCTGGTGATCCGGACAGCGGGCGACCTGCGGATCTCGAACTTCCTGCTCTGGCAATCGGCGTATGCGGAGCTGTACTTCACGGACGCATTCTGGCCGGACTTCGGGCGCGAAGACATCGACATCGCGCTGGCCGAATACGGGCGGCGCAAGCGAAAGTTCGGCGGGCTGCTTCCCGAGGACATCGAGGCGTTCAAGAAGCCCTGAGGCGATACGTTTCGCCCGTTGAGGTGGGCCCGCCTACACTCGGGCAGGTGGCACGTTCCAACCTCCAGCTGCGACTGATGACCGCCGCGGTAGGCCTGCCACTGGTCGCCGCGGTGGCCTGGATTGGCGAGTGGCCGTTCGCGCTGGTGCTCGCGGGGATTGCGCTGCTTGCCTCGGCGGAGTTCGTGCACGGGTGGCTCATCCCTTCGATGCCCATCCGGCAGGTCATCGGCCAGGGGCCGACGATGGCAATCCCGGCGGTGCTGGTTGCCGGTGTGCACGTCGATACGCGGTTCTTGTGGATGGGGGCGGGG
>JBBIVC010000169.1:0-5445 GCA_037439905.1 Thermoflexus sp. | reverse complement strand
GCGCGCCAGGCGGCGGTCGTCCTCCAGCACGCACGCCGGGAGCATCCCCATCTCACGGGCGAACGCGGCTTCGCGAAGGCCTCCGCACATGCCAGCGCGGTTTTCGACCAGCCGTAACCGCCCTGCATCGGGTCCGGCTCGCTCTCGCAACCACCGCACCGCACGCACCGCGTCATGAACTGCGTTGAGCTCCGGGGTCGTCACCAGCATTCGCGTCGTGGCGGCATCCGCCGCAGCGGCAGTCAGCCCGGTGTAGGCCCCGCCCGTATCCACCACGACGAAGTCGAAGGAATCTCGCAGACGCGCGATCACGGCCCCGAGCGCCTCGCCGGTCACCCGCTGGCCGGCAGCAGCGTGGCGCGGCGCAGCCAACACCCAGATGCCGTAGCCCGGCGTCATGCACTGGCGGACGTCTGAAAACTCCAGCTGCCCGATCGAGGCGGCGGCATCCGCGAGTGAACGCTCTGGGGCCAGGTCCAGCGCGAGGGCGACATCTCCAAACTGCGCGTCGGCATCAATCAACGCCACGGCGCCGTGCGATTCGCGCTGGAGCGCGATCGCGAGGTTGGTGGCGATCGTGGTCTTCCCGACGCCACCTTTCGCGCCGAGCACCGTGATCACCTGGCCACCCTGTCCCACGGCCAGGTTCTCGCCGCGCCGCTGCCGCTCGAAGTAGTGGCCCGAGGCCTCGAGCACCCGGCTCACCTGGCCGCGCGGGCTCCCGGCCGGGAGGCAGACGGCCGCTCCCGCCGCGATGGCGGCGTTGCCGGCCCGCCCACCGTCGTGATCCGCCACAGCGATGATGACCGACCCCGGAAGCGCATCATGAATCCGGGCCACGAGGTCGATCCCGCGCGCATACGGCGGCATGAGCCGAATCAGCACCAGGTCCGGGCACTGCGCGAATGCCGTCTCGAGGGCCTGCAACCCATAGCCCACGCGGCCCTGGATCGCGATGCCAAGCCGGTCCAGTTCGGCAAGCACAGTCGCGGGCATGTCGTGCGCCGGGTCGATGATCAGGGCGGTGCGTGCGCGCATCGGGCTCTCCGATCGAAGTGTCGGCAGCGCGTTCAGGCAGCGGGGAGCGCGGGGTCGTCTTCCACGGAGTCCAGCGCTTCGATGCGATAACCGAACGAACGGGAGTTCACAATCGCCACCGACTGGCGGGAACATCCCGCGAGCTTGCGCCGGATTCGCCGGATGTAGACCTTCACGGCCTGCTGCGCTTCAGCATCCGTGTACGTGTAGTCGTGCACGGCGGACATAATCTGGCCCGGGCTGCGGACTTTTCCCGCCTCACTCGCCAGGTAGGCGAGGATGTGGAACTCCGTCCGGGTCAGCGGAACGAGCTCGTCGCCTTCCCGTACCTCGCAGGTGTCGCGGTCGATCACCAGGTTACCAACGCGAATGCGGGGGCCTGCCGACGGAGGCGCGGCCGGGAAATCCCGGACATTCAGCCGCCGAAGCAGCGCGGCCACGGTTGCGCGGACCACGTGCGCATTTTCCGACACGGCCAGGCTCGCATCGGCGCCGAGCTCCAGCGCGACTATCGTTCCCGTGGGCGACCTGCCGGTGTCCACCACCAGGAGCCGCCCGATGGGCTGGGCCGCGATCGTCGAGACCATGGTCGCGCCTTCATCACGGGTGGGGTCGCAGACCGCGACGGCGAGCGCCGGCTGGATGGCGGCCACAATGCGCGCGGCTTCACCATCAAAGGGCCGGTCGATCACCGTGACGCCCAGGCCGGCAAGCACCGGCAGAAACTCGGCGGTGTGTCCGCCACCGTTCGAAAGCACCACCGCGACCGGCGTGCGCCCGGCCTCCCGAACGGGCGGCTCCCGCCTCCCGCTCGTGGGCACCAGGCGAAATGCACTGCTGGGGTTCATCGAAGCCTCCGGGCCCGGGTTTCGAACCGGTTGCGGTTCACCGGGCTGTCACAGATGGGTTCGGGAGTGGCGCCCAGGCCTGACACGGAGAAAACGCACCGTTCCGTCCGAGGGAAATCCCCCGGCGCCCGGGTAGGAAGAACCCTGAGGAGGCACTGGAACTCCGCACGGCGCTACCGAATCACTGAGTGGAACCAAACGGTGACAGCAGCAACGACGCGAACGAACGCGCTTTGGGCCGAAAGGATGCCTGTAATGAGCTCAGCCCAGGACCCTGCGACGCTCCCAACCGAACTCCCCGCCGAATTCGCACGAGCCGCGCTCGAGGCGGCTGGTAGCGTCGTCTTCGTGACCGACCGGCAGGGCACCATCATCTGGGTGAACCATGCCTTCACGAGGCTCACCGGCTGGCTACCCGGCGAAGCCATCGGCCAGAACCCCCGCATTCTCCAATCCGGCCTGCATGATCGGGGGTATTACGCGCGGCTCTGGTCGGAAATCACGATGGGCCACCCCTTCTCCTCACGCGTGGTGAACCGCAGGCGCGATGGAGGTCTCTACACCGTTGCCCAGACGGTCACGCCGCTCCCCCGTGGCAGTGCGAATCCCACGCACTTTGTTGCCTTCCAGGAAGACATCAGCGCCGAAATCGAGGCCGCGCGCGAGCTTGAATACCTGGCGTACACCGACATCCTCACCGGCCTGGGTAACCGGGCCTCCCTGATGGAGCGGCTGGACCGGATCTGGCGCCGGCGGGAGCCCATCGCATTTCTGCTCATGGATATGGACAATTTCAAGGGCATCAACGACCGCTATGGTCATGAGGAGGGTGACGAATCCCTCCGCCGCCTCGCGCGAGTGTTTCGCGAGGCCGGCCCGGGTGCCGAGGCGTACCGGCTCGGCGGCGACGAGTTCGTCATCATCCTGGCAGACTGCCAGGCGCGCGATGCCGCCCTGGCGGAAGACCGCGGATGGGATGTGCGCGCTGCCGTGGCATCGGCGAACGCTGCATCCCCGGGGCCGGCGCTTTCGATCAGTGTTGGCATTGCGTTCGCCCCGACCGATGCGCGTGACTCCAGCAGCCTGCTCCGCGCGGCCGACCTTGCCCTCGCACAGGCGAAGGCCACGAAGTCCGGTGTCGCTGTCTACACGCCTGAATTGGGCCGGGCCGCCGCCCGGGACATGGCAATCCGGCAGGACCTGGACCGGGCCATGACCGGTGGCATGCTCTCCCTCGTCTTTCAGCCGATCCGGTCGCTGACCTCTGGCGCCACGGTCGCGATGGAAGCGCTCCTCCGCTGGCGCCATCCGCGGTATGGCGAAATCGGGCCGGCCGAATTCATCCCGGTAGCCGAGCGCAGCGGCCAGATCGTCGCGCTCGGCGAATGGACACTCGCGCAGGCGCTGGGCCGCTACGGGCGCGAGTTGCGTCATACCGGAGTCCATCTCCATGTGAACGTTTCGCCCTATCAGTTGCGCGACCCGCTATTCGCTTCGCGCCTGGCGCGGCTGCTCGCCGCCGAAGGGATACCAGGAAACCTGCTGGATCTCGAGATAACTGAGTCCGCCGAGCTGCAGGTGGCCGGTGTTCGCGAAGTCCTGGAGGCCGTCGGCCGGCTGGGCGTTGGCGTCATCATCGATGACTTCGGCGCGGGGTTTGCCCGCCTTGGCTCGCTGGCCGACCTGCCGGTCACCGGTCTCAAGCTCGACCGGCGCCTGGTGACGGAGCTCGCACGCTCGCGGCGCCACCGGGAGCTGCTGACCGGGATTGTCGGCCTGGCGCGCACAGCAGGGATGCGCGTCATCGGGGAAGGCGTCGAATCCGCGATCGATGCTGAGCTGTTGCGTTCGATTGGCTGCGATGAAGGCCAGGGCTACTACCTCGGCGCGCCCAGGGCCGAGGTAGTAGCCCAGTCAGCAGCAAGCTGAGCCGATCAGTCCGGGTCGCTCGCCAGGGGTAGCACCAGCCTGAACCGCGAACCGTGGCCGGGCTGGCTTTCGACCTCCACGCTGCCACCGCTGTGGGTCGCAAATGAATAGACCGACGCCAGCCCGAGCCCGGTCCCTTTGCCCTCTTCCTTGGTGGTGAAGAACGGGTCGAAGATGCGGGGCAGGACGTCCTTCGGGATTCCATGCCCCGTATCTGCCACGACGATCGCGATCTTTCCGTCCGGCGCAGGTTCGAGCGCCAGCCGAAGCGTTCCACCCGAAGGCATCGCATCGACCGCGTTGGAGGCCAGGTTGAGCAGCGCCTGCTCCAGCTCGCGGAGGTCCACTTCAACCGTGTGGCGTCCTGGCGGCACATCAATCTCGAGCTGCACGTGGTAGGGGAGCAGGTGGCGCACCGTGGACGCCAGGGCTTCGAAGTGCCCGCCAAGGTCGACCTTCGCCACGCTTTCGGCTGTCGAACGCATGCGAGCGATGAGCAAGAGTTTTTTCACCAGCTCCTGGGCAGCATCGAGCTGCTCGCCCATGCCGGCGAGTTCCTCCTGGGCCGGGTGCCCGTCATCCAGCTTCATCCGCGCGAGTGACCGGTATCCGCCGATGGCCATCAAGAAGTTGTTGAGGTCGTGCGCCACCCCGGCGGCCAGGCGGCCAACCGATTCCATGCGCGCGGCCTGCTGCACCTGGATCTCGAGGCGGGACTCTTCCGTGCGGTCGTATCCGTATCCATAGGCGCTCGTGGGCGGATCGGTGGGGAAGAACGCCCATCGCCAACTCTGCCCATCGACCGAGTGCACGATGTTGCTCACGTGTTCCCCTGTCGCGATGCATCGACGAACGAGCTCCGGAGTGTCAGGGGGCAACAGCCCTTCAATGGGCACCCCAAGCGATTCGGACGCGGACAGGGCGGCATCGTTCATCGAGGTCACCAGCCCATCCGGGCTGAACTCGACGACAGGATTGGGGCTGAGCTCCGCGAACCGCGCCATGCGCCGGGCCTCGGCATGAGCCGCCTCGAGCCGGGCGGTGTAGCGGCGCAGGAGTATCCAGAGGATCATGCCGGTCACCAGGACGAACCCGAGACCCTTGGCCACCTCGAAGACGGCGTACAAATCGTGGTCCTCGCCGGCCACCATGTCGACGGCCTTGCCACTCAGGAGTATCCAGGCTCCCGCGATGACCATGTACCCCACGGCGATGGCCCTCGGCCGAAACCAGCCTGCCGGTGTATCGCCAATCGCACGGTGCCGCCGCGAAGCCCTGGAATCCGGTGCCATCGCCACTCCCCCCGGGGCGCCTTCCCCCGGATCATCAGGCATGCCCGCAGCCATTGTCCGCACAACTATAACCGTCGGCCGGCTGCGGCAGGCGCTGAATCGCGATCAGCCACCGCTTATGTGACAACGACGCTATGGCGAATGCTCGCTTCCGAGCGATGTTCAAGGAAGGCCAAAGGGCCCCACATCCGGTACCGCACGGCCCTTCACTTGCCTGCCGGGACCCGGCACACGGTGCCGGCTCGGCTGACATGCCCTCGCCGATGCTGTTGAGGCTGACTCGCCGCAAGCCGAGACCGGGAACCAGCGCCGGCCGCAAACGCGTGGAGCGACGAATG
>JBBIVC010000168.1:0-5450 GCA_037439905.1 Thermoflexus sp. | reverse complement strand
GACTCCAGGAGGATGGTGGGGAGGTCATCCTCGCGCGGGTTTTTCCGCCGGTCTTCGAGCACGTTACGGAAGTACTCCATCATCGTGGCGACGCCGCGCATGGCCGTCGCGCGGGCCGCAGCGCTGGTCCCTCGTTCCTCTTCGGGGACTTCGGTCTGGTACTCCGGGTCGCCCGAGCCAAGCACCTTGTTCGTGAGTTCGAACATGAGTGCCCAGTCCTTCTGCTCCAGGCCCATCATCCCGCAGATGACGGCCAGGGGGAGCTGGCTCGCCACTTCGAGGACGAAGTCGAACTCATCGCGGCTGGCCACGCGGTCCAGGATCTCGTTGGTGATCCTCCGGATTTCCGGCTCCATTGCGTTCACGGCGCGCGGGGTGAACCCCTTGTTCACGAGCCGGCGCATCTTCACATGCCGGGGCGGGTCCATCCCGATGATGCTGATGTTGGCGCCGGCGTTCTGCTGCTGCGGATCGACACCGAGGTTCTGAAGCGCCTCCGGCCGGATCCCCGGGCCCGCGATCCCTTTACTCGAAATGAAGAGCTCGGGGTTCCGCGAGACATAGCGGATGTCGTCGTACTTCGTGATCGACCAGAACCCGTTGGCGACATCGCCGGGCGGGGTCCAGTGGACGGGGCTTCGCGCCGCAACACACGCAGCACGTCATGGAAGCCCTCCCGCTGGAAGAGCTCGGGGTCGTTCAGGTTGATGTCGCTCAGATTCAGGGTGGGGGCACTCATCTTTCTGCTTCCTTATGCAAACTTACCGCGCGGTGCGGGTGACCGGGGCCTGTGACGGGGAGACCGGCGCGAACGGCTACTCGTTGACCCAGGAGATCGCCTGCCGCGGGCACATGCGGATTGCGCGTTCGACTTTTTCGACGAGCTCCGGGGCTACCTCATCGACAAGCACGACGCTCACATCGTCATCGCCGACCTTGAAGACTTCGGGCGCGGCCTTCTCGCACTTCGCGTGGCCCTCGCACATGTCGGCGTTCACTTTGACTTTCACGGGCGGTTCTCCGGAGTTGAATTTGGCTGCGGCGGGGCACATCCGCCCGCAAGTGCAACGCAGGATACATGTTTACCGCCCGGTAGGGTAGCAACGTAACTGCTTCTCGCGACGCCAGCGTAGGATTGGGCTTCGTGGCAGCCGACACGGACATCGACGACTGGCTTGCGAGCGAGGGCATCCTCGATGCCGCGAGCCGCATCGAGGCGCGTGTTGTCCTTGCCGCCGCTGGCCTTACCCGCGCCGGCAAGCAGCGGATCGCCGTCCACAAGCTCGATCGCGCGCGAGAGGCGCTCTGGGCGGGTGTCACCCCCGTCTGTTCCAGCGCGGCCTGCCTGGCGGCGGTCCGCAACGCAGTGAAGCCCATCGTACGGACCGCGCGCGACCGCTGCTCGATCTGCGGCGGCTCCAACACGCGCCGCGCGGCCCGCGAGATGGTCGAGGCGTGTGCCCGGGCCGGACTCGAGCGCATCCTCCTCCTGGGCGGCAGCGGCAACGCCCACGCCGAACTGCGCACGCTCACCGCCGGTACCCCGATCGAGTGGCGCATCGTCGACGGGCGCAACGACCGGCCCACCAAACGCCAGGCCCTCCCGGACCTTGCATGGGCGCAGCTTCTCGTTGTCTGGGCCTCGACCGAACTACCCCACCGCGTCTCGCAGGTGTACACGGAAGGCCGGCCGCCAGACCTGCCGCTGATCACCGTTCCGCGGCGCGGGATCGAGGCGCTCTGCCGTGCGATTCAGCAGTCCGCAGATGGGCTTGTGAGGACAGCCTAGGCCTGCGGGCGCCCGGTCATCCCCTGGCGAGGCGCGCCGACCAGGATTGCCATGTTCCCGTCGGGGTGCCGGTTCTCGTACATCAGCTGGTGGCACTCGCCCGTCTGGTCGAATGTGAACACCCGCGAGAGGCAGGGATCGATCTTGCCCGCGACCACCAGGTCGTTGAATGCGTAGGCCTGCTCATCGTTGGCGAAATGCGAACCCTGGAGCCGCTTCTGCCGCATCCACGTGTAGCGCAGGTCGACATCGGCGTTGTAGCCGGTCGTCCCGGCGCAGACCACCACCATCCCGCCCGTGTCGCACACGAACATCGAAGTCGGAATGGTGTCCTGGCCCGGGTGCTCATACACGATGCGGGGGTTCTTGCGCTCCCCCACGATATCCCAGATGGCTTTGCCAAAGCGCTTCGCCCCTTCGGTGAATCGCGCCATCGCCTCCGTGTCGGTCCAGTCGGGGAGGCGTCCCCAGTGGTCGAAGTCCTTGCGGTTGATGCACCCCACCGCGCCGAGGCGCATGCAGAAGTCGTATTTCGATTCAGAGGAGACCACCGCGACCGGCTTCGCGCCCTTCAGTGCGGCGAGCTGGATCGCCATCGATCCGAGTCCGCCGGCGCCGCCCCACACCAGGACCACATCGCCTTCGCGGACATCATGCGGGGGCCAGCCAAACAGCATCCGGTAGGCCGTTGCCCCGACCAGGGTCGGCGCGGCAGCAGCCTCCCAGGTGAGGTGTGGCGCCTTGGGCATGCACTGGTGCGCCTGCACCTTCGTGAACTGGGCGAAAGAGCCCCAGGTCATTTCGTATCCCCAGATCCGGTAGGAGGGATCGAACATCGGGTCGTTCCCGGCGAGCACCCACGGCGAATGCACATCCCACATCCCGCAGTGGATCACGACCTCGTCTCCCACGCGCACGTTGCGCACGTTTTCGCCGACGGCATAGACGATGCCGGAGGCATCCGAGCCACCGATGTGGTGGTCATCGGGGTCCCCGCCCTTCGTGCGCGCGCCGATCACGTCGATTGGCACGCCAAGGCCGGCCCAGACGTTGTTGTAGTTCACGCCCGCCGCCATCACGTACACCAGGACTTCGTCCGGGCCGATTGCGGGCACCTCGATCACTTCGCGCTGGAACGCCACGAGGGGCGTACCAAACCGCGACTGTCGAATCACCTGGGCGTGCATGTACCGGGGCACGTAGCCCACGGGCGGCGCCTCGCCGATTTCGTACAGGTCCTTGTGCGCTTGGACTGTCGAGGTCACGAACAGTTCTCCAGGGGTGGTCTCGACCCGCGGCCGCGACCGGGGCTCGCACGTTACTGTAGAAGGCCAAAACGTGATTTACAAGTCGCGTTTTACTGGTCTATAGTTTTTCTCGCGATGTCTCCCACCGCTCCGCACCCCGTTGCGCACGATGGCTCCCCGCTCGTGGGCATCATCATGGGCAGCAGCAGCGACTGGCCAACGATGCGAATGGCAGCCGAACGGCTCGCGGCCTTCGGCATCTCGCACGAGTGCCGCGTGGTTTCCGCGCACCGCACGCCGGCGTTCCTCGCCGAGTATGCTTCCGGCGCGGCCGACCGGGGCATCCGGGTCCTCATTGCGGGCGCAGGGGGCGCGGCCCACCTCCCGGGCATGACGGCCGCCTACACGCACCTCCCTGTCATCGGCGTTCCCATCGAGACCCGGGCGCTGAAGGGACTCGACTCGCTGCTCTCGATCGTCCAGATGCCCCGCGGCACGCCGGTCGCAACCATGGCCATCGGTGAAGCCGGGGCGGTCAACGCGGCCTTCATGGCCGCGCGCATCCTCGCCGTTGGGGACGACGGAATCGCCCGGGCCCTGCAGGACTACGCCGAAGAACAGCGTCAGCTGGTCCTCGCGGAGGCCCTCTCATGAATCACCCACTCGGCGCAGGGGGCACCATCGGCATCGCCGGCGGTGGTCAGCTCGGGATGTTGCTTGCCAGGGCGGCACATGCGCTGGGCTATCACACGCACGTGTTGTGCCAGGACCCTGGCGCACCCGCCGCCCGCACCGCGACCCGCCTCACGGTCGCGCCCTGGGACGACACGCGAGCAATCCGGGCCTTCGCGGCCGCCACCGATGTCGTGACGATTGAAACCGAGGACGTGCCGGTGGCTGCCCTCGAGACGATCGCGACGGTGTCTCCCGTGGCCCCGGCTCCCACCATCGTGCGGCTCACGCAGGACCGAGCCCGGCAGCGCGCCTATCTCGCCTGCCTCGGAATCCCCACGCCCCGCTCCTACACCGTGTACGGAGAGGAATCGGCGGCCGCGGCCGCGGCCGCGATCCGTGGGCGTTCCGTCGTGAAGACGTCGCGCCAGGGCTACGATGGCCGCGGCCAGGTCTGGATCGAGTCGGGCGAGGAACTGTGGCGGGCCTGGGAGCAGCTCGGGCGGACGACCTGTGTTGTCGAGGAACACGTTCCTTTCGTGCGCGAGTTCTCGCTCATCGTCGCGCGAAACGCCGCGGGCCACACCCGCATCTACGACCCCATCGAGAACCAGCACGAAGCCGGGATCCTCCGCCGCTCGGTCGTGCCGGCGGCTATTCCGCCGGGCGCGGGTGCCGCCGCGGCCCGGCATGCCATCCGCTTCGCGGAGGCGAGCGGCCTGGTCGGGATCGCCTGCTTCGAGTGGTATCTCCTCGCCGATGGCTCGATCCGCGTGAACGAAGTGGCCGCGCGCCCGCATAACTCCGGCCACGTGACCATCGAGGCCGCCGCCACGAGCCAGTTCGAGCAGCTGGTGCGCGCGATTACCGGCAACCCGCTGGGGCCCACGGATTTCCGCTATCCCGCCACGATGCACAACCTCATCGGCGCCATCGACCAGGGCGAGATCGAGGCGCTGATCGCAGCTTCCGGGGGCTCCGCCACGATCCATCTCTACGGCAAGGAGCCCCGGCCCGGGCGCAAACTCGGCCACGTCACCATCGTCCAGGACGGGGTCCAGCAGGCTTCGCGAGTCGCGGAGGCGATGCGCTAGAATCCCCCGGCAATCACGCACTCCGGGGGGAGACCTGCGATGGAAGTACCACTTCTGCTGAACGATTTCTTGCGCCGCGCCGCCAAGCTCTATCCCAATAAGGAAGCGATCATCGATGGCGACCGGCGCTTCACCTACCGGGAGTACCAGGAGCGTTGCAATCAACTCGGGCACGCGCTCCTCGCCCTGGGCATCGAGAAGGGCGACCGTGTGTGCATCCTCAGCCCGAACAGCCACTACTTCCTGGAAAGCTACTACGGCGTCACCCAGATCGGCGCGATCCTCGTCCCGCTCAACTATCGCCTGGTCGCGGCCGACCACGAATACATCATCAATCATGCCGGCGTGAAAGCCGTCCTGGTCGACTACGAGTACACGCACGTCATCGACCAGATTCGCCCGAACCTCAAGACGGTTGAGCACTGGATCGTCGCCGACCCGCGCCCGGGTCGCGCAACCCCGGCTGGCTGGACTGACTGGGATGAGCTCACCGGCGCGCAACCGGTAACGCCGACGCCCCACGTCGACCAAGATGAGAACGACGTCACGTCGATCAACTACACCTCTGGCACGACGGCCCGCCCCAAGGGCGTGATGCTCACCCACCGCAACGTCTACATCAACGCGTACAACTTCATTGCCCACCTG